>CABUAQ010000089.1 GCA_902489575.1 uncultured bacterium | reverse complement strand
TCGCATAAAATTTCTATTTATAAAACTTATTATATTTTATGCTAAATCTTTGTGATGAAACTTTTTGCTTCCCTTAGCATAATCATCAACAATATGTCCATTTCCAAGGAGCTTATATTTGTATATTGTCAAGCCTTCTAATCCAACAGGACCTCTTGCATGTGTTTTATTTGTAGAAATCCCGACTTCTGCCCCAAAGCCATATCTAAATCCATCAGCAAATCTTGTTGAGGCATTAAAATAGACTCCGGCAGAATCAACATTATTCATAAATTTTTCAGCATTTTCAACATCATTTGTAATAATACAATCGGTATGTCCTGAACCGTAAGTATTTATATGTTCAATTGCTTTATCAACATTATCAACAAATTTATATGATAAAATCTTATCACCATACTCGATATCCCAACTTTCAGGATTAGAAACAAGTTTAATTTCAGACAACTGTAATGATGCTAAAAGTTCATCCGATTTTTTAAAATTCTTATGTATTAAAAGTGTTTCAACTGCATTACAAGCACTAGGATACTGAGTTTTAGCATCTACAACAACTTTAGATGCCATGTTTATATCTGCTGATTCATCAACAAAAATATGACAAATTCCGTTTGCATGTCCTAAAACAGGTATCTTTGTATTTTCTTTGATAAATTTAACTAAACTATTCCCCCCTCGTGGAATAATTAAATTGATATATTCTTCACACTTTAACATTTCAGCGACATCATCTCTGGAAAATACTTGCTGTACAACATCTTGTGGAAATCCTTCAACTTGAGATAATGCTGAATTAATAATTTCCAAAATTTTTTTATTTGTATGCTTAGATTCTTTTCCGCCCTTTAAAATAACCGCGTTAGATGACTTTATTGCAAGTGAAGAAATTTGAGCAATAACATCAGGTCTTGCTTCAAAAATTATTCCCAAAACACCTATCGGACAAGACACTTTGTTTAAAACCAATCCTTCATCCAATTCTCTTACAAAAAGTTTCTTACCAACAGGATCATCAAGAAGAGCAATATCACGTACACCCTGTATCATATCTCGCATCTTATTTTCATCAAGCTTTAAACGATTAAATGTTGATTTTGAAATTTCACCACAATCAACAAGAGATTTTGCATCTTCCAAATCCTGTTTATTTGCATCAAAAATCTCACCTTTATGAACTTCAAATGCATCCGCTACGTTTGTTAATGCCGTATTTTTTAATTCAGTACTTAATTCTGTAATTTTTAAAGAAGCTTGTTTAGCCTTCTTAGCAATTTCAACAAATTTATTTTCCATATTAAATCCTATAAAATAGTTATATTATCACGGGTAATAATTGCATCATAATTTTTAAAACCAAGAATATCAACAATATTATCAGAATGACTGCCTATAATTTTATTACAAGACTCCGAATCATAATTGACAATCCCACGTGCAAATTCTTGTTTCTTTTCATCAAGGATAGATATTACATCACCTTTTTTAAATGTATTTTTAACTCCAACCATGCCTATAGGAAGTAAGCTTTTTTCACCTGTCATAAGTGCTTTTTTAGCACCTTCATTAACTACAATTTTTCCGATGATATTTGTGGCATAGCCTATCCAACGTTTTTTATCAGGCATATTCTCATTCTGCGGTAAAAACATTGTTCCCAAATCTTCACCTTCAAAAATTCGTCTGATAACATAAGGCTGCTTACCGTTAGCTATTAAAACCTTACCGCCAAAACGAGTCACAAGTCTTGCCGCTTTGAGCTTAGTTTCCATTCCGCCTCTGCCGCCGTCAGAAACTCCGGATGCTAAAGACAATATTTCATCATTAACCTCTTTGACTGATTTTATCAGTTTCGCATCAGGATTTATCTTAGGATTGTCATCATACAATCCATCAATATCAGACAAAATAATTAGCAAATCTGCATCCAATTCACTTGCAACAAGGGCTGATAATTTATCATTATCAGAAAAACAAACCTGCATATCTTCTTTAACATAACGCAATGCAACATCTAAAGTTGAAACAGTATCATTTTGGTTTATAACAGGGATTGCACCAAGCTCTAAAAGTTTATTCAATGTAGTACGCAAACTCAAATATCTTTCACGCACAGAAAAATCGTCCTCTGTTAAAAGGATTTGAGCAGCAGTCAAACCATAAGTATCAAAACCGTTTTCGTAAATTGACATCAATTTACCCTGACCAATTGCAGCACATGCCTGTTTTAACGCAGTACCTTGAGTATCTTCAAGCCCGATACGTTTTTTACCCAGACCTACCGCACCGGATGTTATAACAATAACTTCCTTCCCTGAATGCACTAAACGTGCGATATCCTCAATAAAAGAGTAAAACCTCGGTAAAGATACATAACCTTCATCGTTTCTTAATACGTTTGTTCCAAGTTTAATAACAATACGTTTAGCATTTATAAATTCAAATCTATCCATATATAAATTCTAGCACAAGGGTCAAAGATATGCTACAATTATAAAAAATAAAATAAGAAGGAATTTTTATGAAAATTGGTGTTATAGGACTTGGACTTATAGGCGGTTCAATATTTAAAGACTTGCAACAACTTGGATATAACGTTATAGGAATTTCAAATTCCCAAACAGGAAAAAATATTTGTAAAGATTATACATTACTAAAAGAATGTCAAATTGTTTTTGTGTGTTCCGCAATGAATAAGACACTAAAAATTTTAGATAACCTTGAAAGTATTTTAACACCTGACACAATTGTTACAGACGTTTGTTCCCTAAAAAGTTTTGTATGTACAAAAAAACGTCCTTATAGATTTATTCCGTCACACCCGATGGCAGGAACAGAACATAAAGGATTTGAAAATTCTTTTGAAGGATTATTTAAAGGTGCAAAATGGGTAATAACTCCTGTTTTTGGTGAAAGTTCAGAATTACTTGATATAATAAGACAATTAGGCGCAACTCCTGTTATCACAACACCTGAAAAACACGATGAAGCAGTTGCACTAATTTCACATATGCCAATGGTAATTGCACAAGCTATATTTAAAACAGCTCAAGAAAATCCGTTAGCTCTGGAAATTGCATCATCAGGCTTTCGTGATATGACACGCCTTGCAATGTCCAATACGGAAATGGCAAATGATATGGTTCAAATGAATGCCGAAAATATTCAAATAAGTATTCTAAAACTATATAAATCAATAGGCGACTTAACTAATTCGGATTATCTTACTAAGATAAATGAAATTAAATTAAATCGCCAATCGATGTTTTTATAAATTGGATTACATTATGTTTCGGACTCTGGTTTTATATTAAGCTGCACTTTTTAAAGCTTCTAATTGAGCTGTTAAATTGTCAATTGATGCTTGAAGAGGTTTTGCATATTTTTGCATACCCGGTTTTTGATACTTGGCCATCAATTCGTTTTGTTTGGCAATTTTTGCTTCTAACTCAGCGATCTGGGCTGCATTGTCAGCTTTTGGAGCCTTTGTCGGAGCTTGGGATTTTGTTTTAACCTCTGCGCCAACACTTTGAGTTGTAGCGTCTGTGCTTACGGGTTTTACATTCCCTTCTGCCAATTCGTTCACTTTTACACCATGTTTGTGTTCAAATTTTGCAATTTTAAGTTCATCTTTGATTACACGCCCATCCGGAGCTTTAATTTCCACAATTTTACCATCTTTTAGCGTAAATTCCACTTTGCCATTATTGTATACACCGTTTAATTTTGTGTTAACTTCAGTTAATGACTGTTTAGCTTGATTCAAAGCCTGTACACTTTCTTGAGATGTATTATTGCCGATTTGACGAGCTTCTGCGGTTGCTTTTCTTGCTTGTGAATTATTCTTAGCAATGGCCATTTTTTGTTCTGCAGTAGGAGCCTGATATGCAATACTTCTGTCATATTCAAGCTGCTGGGCTTTTGTCGGTACATCGTCAACAACATCTTCAACAAGTTTTCTTGTTTTTGCATTTGTATGTTTTGTGTCTATATTTTGTATAATTTTGGCAGTTTTATCATTTTTATTAACCAATTCTGTGCCTTTTTTAATTGCATCGTCCGCTTTTGTTGAAACACGGTCTGAGTATTTTGTGTTTTTTACAACGTCATCCGTACCCTTAAGTAAATCTTTAATCTTAGTAATAAGTCCCTTACCTTTTCCTCTTGTGAAGAACCAGGTTGCTGCTGCTGCAATACCTAAGCCTGCAACAATCAATACATTACGTTTTGTCTTTTTAGCTTTTTCTTGTTGCATTGGATCCATAATTAAACCCGGTTTGAAATCTTCAATACCATTGTATTCACGATTCGAACCAAAAGAAGTTTGAGCCTGGGGTACATATGCGTAATTTCCTACACTGCTAATTCCTGACATAAATAAATCCTTTCTAATCTTTCAACCTTACAAAGTTATAAAAAAATATTTTTTTGCTAAATTGCTAAATCTCAAATAAAATAATTAACATTTCTTTACAAATCTGAAGATTTTCCCTACATTGAGATTATTCAACACAAGCCATTGCTACACTTTTTTCAAGGTGAAGAGTATCAATTAATGCATTCAGTCTTGTAAAGACTTCTTTAAATTGCGGAATAGACAGACTCTGTTTTCCGTCACTCAAAGCTTGTGATGGATTATGGTGCACTTCGACCATTACACCATCTGCACCGACAACAAGTCCTGCTTTTGCCATAGGCTCAATTAAATATCGTTGTCCGGTGCCATGACTTGGGTCAACAATTATTGGTAAATGTGAATATTTTTTTATCACAGGAACAGCAGAAATGTCTAGCAAATTTCTGGTAAAAGAGTTATCAAAACTTTTTAATCCGCGTTCGCATAAAATCACTTTTTCATTTCCACCGTACATGATATGCTCTGCAGCTAATAGAAATTCTCTGATAGTACTTGCCGAACCGCGCTTTAGGATTACAGGCTTGCTGCAATGACCCACTGCTTTTAACAGCTTAAAATTTTGCATATTTCTTGCGCCAATCTGAATAACATCCGCATACTCACAAACCAAATCCAAATCGGAAGAATCCATCAATTCTGTCACAACAAGTAAGCCTGTTTCTTCTTTAGCCTTTGCAAGGTATTTAAGCGCCTTTTCTCCGAGTCCGTCAAAATCATAAGGAGATGTTCTGGGTTTAAACGCACCACCGCGCAAAAATTGACAACCCAGCTCCTTTGCAGCAACTGCAACAGACAATAATCCGTCATAATCGTCTTCAACCGAACATGGTCCGACTATTGAAACCGGACGATTTGCACCACCAATTCTAACACCGTTTTCAAATTCAATAACAGTATCTTCCGGCTGTCTGTCTCTTGAAGCCAGTCTGAAAGGTTCTCTGATAAGTTTTATCTTTTTAACCCCATCCATTGCATCAATACGATTTGGAGATAATGTTGTTTTATCACCTAAAGCATCTATTACCGTATGAACATCACCTTCATGCACAATAACCTGAAAGCCATGTTGTTTTAATAATTCTGTAACAGCTTGAATATTCGCAGCTGTTGCATCGCGTTCCATTATTATAATCATGTTTTATTAGTTCCTTTTACTGTATATCTGTTTAAATATTATTACTAAGATTATAGTAGAAGCAACATAATAAATCAATTCATGTAAAACCAAATGTTACATTTCTGACGAAAATATCTAACTCATATTTTCTATCTTTTCTTAGGATTAAATGCCGAATATCCAAGATATTTTGCCGCCGGGCCTAATTCATGCTCAATTTTTAATAATCTGTTATATTTAGCAACCCGCTCACTTCTTGAAAGAGAACCCGCTTTTATCTGCCCGCTGTTAACCCCCACCGCTAAATCTGCAATGAAAGTATCCTCCGTTTCCCCCGAACGATGCGAAATTATTGGGACATAAGAGTAATTCTTTGCATAATTTATGGCATCAAGCGTTTCCGATACTGTTCCTATTTGATTAAGTTTAATCAAAACGGAATTAGCACAGCCGTCTTTAACCCCGCGTTTTATCCTATTAGAATTTGTAACAAATAAATCATCTCCGACAAGCTGACATTCATTTCCGATTTTATCAGTCAAAAATTTCCACCCGCTCCAGTCTTCCTGCGCCATGCCGTCTTCTATGGATATAATCGGGTAACGGGAAACCAAACCCGCAAGAATCTCTCCAAATTCAGTACCGGTATAATAATTATCCTTTATTATATATTTCCCGTTACTATAAAATTCACTTGATGCAATATCAAGACAAATTTTTATACTATCTGTGGTATAACCGGCCTTTTCAATTGCAGTAATAACTAATTCGATTGCATCAGAATTAGTTTTTAAATCCGGAGCAAAACCACCCTCGTCCCCGACAGAAACCGGCATATTTTTATCCGTTAAGAGTTTCTTTAATGAATAAAATACTTCTGCACCCATCTGGATTGCATGAGAAAAACTCTCTGCCCCAACAGGTGCAATCATAAACTCCTGAAACTCAATATTGTTGTTTGCATGTACCCCGCCGTTTAAAATATTCATCATAGGAACAGGTAAAATACATGCACTTATCCCGCCAATGTAACGGTACAAAGGAATTTCATAACAGTTTGACGCCGCTATCGCACATGCCATCGAAACCCCAAGCATTGCATTTGCACCTAAGTTTCCTTTATTCTTTGTCCCATCCAGTTCTAAAAGCAGACTATCTATAACATACTGATTTACTGCATCCTGCTTTAAAAGAACCGGGGCAATAATTTTATTAACATTATCAACTGCAATTTTAACACTCTTGCCCCAAAAAGCTGTCGAATTATTATCTCTCAATTCAACAGCTTCAAATTGACCCTTAGAAGCACCGGAAGGAACTAATGCACTCCCGCGCTCACCGGAAAATAAAACAACTTCAACTTCTAATGTCGGATTACCCCTTGAATCTAACACTTGACGGGCATTTATTGATTTGATTGCAGATGACATGATAATTCCCCTATAATCTATCAAACACTCTACAAAGATAAAAGGAATTTGTCTTATGCTCAATTAGTCAGCCGTCTTAGCCAATTTATCCAAAACATCTATCAACTGATGAGGTTGATGAATAATAAGGTCTGCCCCATGCTCTTTTAAAAACTTCTCGTCTCTGAATCCCCACGTCACACTAATACACGGTATTTTAGAATTTTTAGCAGTCATAATATCAACATCAGAATCCCCCACATACACGGCAGCATTATAACTGACACAAAATAGCTCCAGAACCTTATTTACAGTATCCGGTGCCGGTTTCTTTTTTATACCATGAATTTCATCTTCGCCTGCAGCTATATCAACTAATCCGTTAAAATATTTATCACACAATTCCTTCACTGCATCATCAAACTTATTCGACACAACTGCAATCCTACAGCCTAAATCTCGTAAATTTTTCAATAACAACAAAATACCCTCATACGGAGCCGTTTTATTATACATATTTTCAGAATAATTCTTTTTAAACACCTCTAAACACTTTTCAAAATCGGGATTATCCAAACCACCTGCAATTGCACGCTCAATCAATTTTGAAACCCCGTTCCCAACAAATTCTCTTATCTCATCCGGTGTACGCTCAGGGTAACCCATAGAACGCAGTGCAAAATTAGTGCTATCAGCTAAATCCTCAAGAGTATTTAATAACGTACCATCCAAATCAAAAATTATAACATCTTTCTTCATAACCGTACTCCATCATAAGTATATTATACTAAAAATAATAAAATTATTAACCCGCA
>CABUAQ010000088.1 GCA_902489575.1 uncultured bacterium | reverse complement strand
GAAATATTAATATACATTATAATATCTATTTGTAATTAGTCGAACTGCTAAGCACGATAGATTCTTTAAAACTAAATATTACAAATAAAATCAACTACCTCTTTTAAAGAATAAATGTTTTGCTGGACAAAGAAATTCTTTCCTGAGTGCTCTTTTACATAAGAAAGAGTATTTCCATCAAGAAAATCTTCACTATAAGGTCGTAACATAATAGAAGGAATTACAACAATGTTGCAATCAACATTTTTTACAGTATTAATCAAGTCTTCGGTTGTGATAAGTCCGGCAACAGTAATATCTTGTCCCCAATAGTTAGATTTTACAGGATGAACTTCAACTGTGAGATTTTTGATTTTATTTAAGGTACTTGCAACTTCCTTTAGCATATCTTTGGCTGCATAAGAACAGGCAAACACAAGTTTAAAAGGCTTAGATAAAGTTTTTGGGAGCTTTAATTTATAAAAATCATCTAATGTAAGTCTTAATGCTCCAACACCATCTTCTAATTGAGAAAAATTCCCGTAATATTTTGTTGGTGGAATCGGCTTATTTGCCAGCAAAAAGAATTCATCAGAACAACAAACCCTTTTATATTTGGAAGCAATTTCAATAGTTTCAGCAGCACATTTTGCATCAACTCTGCGAAGCTCTCCATCCGGTCTGAATTGAGTTATCCCAACCGGAACAATTGCTACAGACAATACCGTATTTTTTAATTTAGCTAAATCTGATAACGTTCTATCTAACTCTGCTCCGTCATTCAATCCGGGACACAAGACAATTTGTGCGTGAAACGGTATTTTATTTTTCCTGAACCAGCTAAGATTTTCAAGAGCTTTACCTGCATTTGGATTTCTCAGCATCTTAACCCTTAATTCAGGATTTGTAGTATGTACAGAGACATAAAATGGCCCCAGATGCATACTTTTTATTCTTTCTTTATCTTCTTCTTTGAGATTTGTCAAAGTGATATAAGTTCCTTGCAAATAAGAAAGCCTATAATCATCATCTTTTATATATAAAGTATCCCTTAATCCTTTTGGCTGCTGGTCAACAAAACAAAAGATACAATGATTCAAGCAAGGTTTTATCCTGTCAAAAACCGCACTTTCAAAAACAATCCCTAAATCTTCATCAAAATCTTTTTCAAGTTCAATTTCTTCTATCTCACCATTGGCTTTTTTAATTTCAATAGTAATTAACTCAGACTTCATATAGAAATTATAATCAATCATATCAAGCATTTTATTGCCGTCTACAGAAAGAATTTCATCCCCTTTTTCAATTTCTAATTCCTGAGCTATAGACCCGTCTAAAACACTATTTACTATTGCCGGCATCTTTTTCCAATCCTTCAACCAGTGTTATAAAGTTCTTATATTCACAAATTGCATTATCTAAAGTAATACGTTGATAGAACGTTAACGGAGTATACTCATCTGCTAAAATTTTCTCTGCATTTACTTTATGCATCAAAGCATTTGTTTTAATATCTAAAAACATATCTAAACAATCTTGCTTATCTAAATAAGATGCGCAGGAAATCTTAATCCTTGCATCAGATAAAAACTGAAGCGGATTTGTTGAAAACGGTCTAAGCAAAGTATTTCTCAATTCCTTTAAACCTTCTTTTGTTATTGCATAATACACAGATAACTTCCCGCCATCTGACATAATTTTTGTAGACGTGATGAACTTGTTTTTCTCTAAACGAACCAGTGCCGGCTTGACTGCTCCGAAACTCGGAGTTGTATAAGCACAAAAAAGCTCGCCAATACGCTTATGTATAGCATACATCGTTAAATCATGCTTTATTAAAATATATAAAATCATTGCTTCTATCATATTTAAAGAATAACATTAATTGTATAATTAAACAATCAAAATAATAATCCTCTCAAAGATAAACCAAAAACGTTAAGATATGTAAATATTGATACAAAATTAATCAATTAAAAATCTTCAGCAAACTTAAAGATGGCGTAATGAAACTTACAAACCGAAAGGAAGTATAATATGACAGACGCAGTATCAGCTTTACCTAAATTCACCACAGTGAAATACACAGCTAAAGACGGTGAAAATATTACGGCAACAAAAAACAACGGAGTAGTAACCCTGGTTGGTGAAAAAAGCGGAGTTCGCCAAATGCCTGTTGAAGAGTTTATTAAAAATGAATTACCAAAAGACGGTAATAAAGTTGTTTTAGAAAAATCTCCGGACAGCGATACTGTTATTATAAAAAACAAAAACACAGATGCCACCTCTGAAACAAAAGCAAAAGAAGAAGTTAAAACAGAAAATATAACCAGGGAAACTAAAGAGGCTGAAAAAGCAAACTCCGAAAAACCTGAAACAAAAACAATAGATGTGATAGTATAAATTATATAAAAACAGCGGCGATCATTTACCGCTGTTTTTTAATGATTTAACGGTCTGCATAACCTTTTAGCAACATTACCAACAGCAGTTCCTTCAACAATCGGCTGAAATTTAGCGTACCTGTTATAATCTCCGGTTATAAAATTGTCATCGGTGCCGTAAGAATCTATAACCCCGATTTTATAAGTATACCTGCCGCAATCAATCGAATATCTGCCGATGGTATAACTTATTTTTTTCCCATTAACAGGCTCATACTGACCTTTATTGTACGATTTTAAAAGAAAAGTAAACCCGTACATATCATCTGTTCCTGTAATACCATCAGGATTAATGTAATTGTTGTCAGAAACTTTTTCCCACAATACCTCGTTTTCTGCAGCATATAACCCCAGAGAAAATTCACCAAAAAGTAACAATAATACTATAAAAAATTTTCTTACCATAAATAATCACCACTATTTCTTTTGAAGAAGCAAATAAGAATAATTATCTTTTGTATACGAATTAATTAATACAAAATCAACATCCAGCAGAGCTCTTATATCATAAAGATACTTTTTAAACAAAACCTCAAGACAATTATCTTTAACATACTGAATACTTGTTACAGACTTTCGCAAATCTTCAAGAGAAACCAGTGAATTAACATCTGTAGCATACAACGCAATCAATACATAACGACCTGACGGAACTGTGGCATTAATATTATTGACAAAATAATTTAAAAAATTGTCCGAAAAACATTTATCAGTATACACCCTGTCATAAATTAACCCATACTTTGAGGAACTTGCCATCAAATCTTGTTGAGATTTATCATAAAATCTGTCATTATAAGGGTTACGTGCCTCCTTGTGAAAATCAAATTCAAACAACCTAGGGTCACTAAGTTTTCTAAAATAATAAGGAGCATCTGCACCAAAAGGCATAATTACAATATCATCAACCCCAAACTGTAAATTCTCAGCTTCAATTTTCACATCCTTGAACGCCATTGTTTTAAGTTTAATCACTTGTTCAGAATAATTAATATTAAACACAACAGAAGAAATTACAAAATATAAAATAAAAACCTTCAAATGCTGAATAGATATTTTTTTACTCAATCCGTAAATTGCTAAAATAAACATAGGTGCTAATAAATATAAGATATATCTTACAGTGAAAATATTAACCTCAAAAACCGCAAATAAAAGAGCCAATACAAAATTTAAAAACACAGTAAAATACAACGTTTTCATAAAACCAACCGAGTGTTTGCATCCCTGAACAAGCCCGTAAACAAAATAAACACAAGGTATTACAACTAATGCTGTAAATGCAAAATTTACTATATAAGGGTCAACACTCGGCCAATAAACATTGGCAACAAGAGTAGAACCAAAAAAGTTTCTCACAACATCTACAAGCTGGAAAAACACAAACTCACCTTCATGTTTTACCACAAAGCGGTTCCTCATCTGCGCATAATAAAATATCAAAACAAAATACGGGATTAACAAAATAAACTCAACATACAACCCCTTAATATATTTTTTAAAAACTTCACGCTTAGTTTTAAATAAATACACGCCATAACATAGTGCTAACGAAAGATTATATAATATTCCGCCAACTAAAGTATACGGAATTAGAAGATTAGCTGCAATAAGCTTTATTAAAGATTTACTATCAGCTTTTTGTTCAAAATCAATCAGATAATTCAATGAGACCAAAACGAAAAACACAATTAGCGGATACATTCTCACTTCAACAGAGAAAAGTACAAGAAGCGGACTCGCAGCAGCAACAGCTAATGTCATTACAGCAAGCGTCTTTGACATAATCTTTTTAGAAACAATATAAACAAAAGGTACAGATAATACACCAAACACCATAGATAAAGATCTAAGAGCGAATTCGGAATCACCAAATAATTTCAACCAAAAATGCAACAAGAAAAAATATAGTGGAGTATGCTGTAGATCCAGATGCAAAAGATTATCCATAATTCCAAACGGAAAACTTTGTTTTGCACTGTACCAGGAACAGGCTTCATCGTACCATAAATCGGTACCGATAAATAAATATCGCAGCCCGACCGTCACTACAACAAATATTATAATAAGTAAACTAAACAAAAATTTCTTCTTATCCATACCTCCCCCATAACAAAAGTTTAACATGAAAACCAATATTATTAAACATTTTACTAAGTTATAGTAAAATGAGAAAGGGAATAAATTATGTTATATAAAACTTACCACACAACACCGGCAGGGAAACTAACCCTCATTTCAGACGGGAAAGCACTTAAAGGACTGTGGCTTGAAAAACAAAAACACTTCAACAAGACAATAACAGAACCAATGCCGGAAAACTCAAAACTTAAGATTTTTCAAAACACTAAAAAATGGCTTGATAGATACTTTCAGAAGGAAAAGCCACAAATATCCGAACTACAACTTGATCCGACAGGAAACGACTTTCAAAAATTGGTATGGAAAGCTCTGCAAGAAATTCCATATGGTCAGGTAACAACATATGGCAATATAGCAAAACAAATTGCAAAACTCAAAGGTATTTCAATAATGTCGGCACAAGCAGTTGGCGGAGCTATAGCTCATAATCCTATTTCTATAATTATTCCCTGCCACCGTGTAATTGGGACAAAGGGAAATCTTACAGGTTATGCAGGTGGTATAGATGTAAAAATAAAACTCCTAAAACTTGAAAATGTTGATATGACCAAAATGTTTTATTCAGGATCTTCTGGTGCCACGAAGATTGATATAAATTCTGCAGATGGAAAGCTGCTAAAAAATATATTGAAGCTTTAGAAAATTACGTGCTGCCCCAAAATTACGACTTGTTAATAACTATGTCTAAGGATTATCTAAAAAATGATTTGGAAGTAGAGGCCTATAAAACCGGAAATAGTGCTGGCAGGAAAATGTGGTTATTGGAACAATTAAATCTAAGTCAACTTTGATTTTAAATTTTTGACTAAATACTACAACTATAATTTAGCAAATAGTTTTCGACTAAAAATCATAGCTGTTAAACCCCTCGAATTGATTGGTTCTCATCCCTTCTGTAAAAGAGCAGATGGTTTGATTTCTTAGTTCACTTGGTTTGATTATTTTGGCAAGACAAACAATAGTTCTCTCTTTAATATTTGTATTATTTATTTTGCTTTTTATAAATTTATGATACGTTTTGTACACATAAAATACCAATTGAAAAAAATATATAAAACAGATAAAATTGCTGAGTTGAGGTACTCCTAGCGTAATAATATTATAAAACAGCTTGACTGTTTCTTTTTTATAGTCTATTATTAAATAGACTTAATAAAGTTACTTAATAAAGTAAAATTTTAAAATTAACATTTACTGGGAGATAAGTAATGATAAAAAAACGGATTTTAAATGAACGTTTAGCTGCAATTATTGCAAGTTTAAGGCATGGTGAAATGCTTTTTATTGCAGATGCAGGAAGCGGAACTTCTAAAAAAGCACTATATCCTCTGGCAGACGATGTTGAGTACATTGACTTAGGTATAGCAACAGGAACTCCAAGTTTTCAAGATATTGTATCTGTTCTTATTGAATGTGGAGATTTTGAGGGGGTAATAATTACCGAAGATATGATAGAGTTGAATACAGCAGATTACAACTTTATAAAAGAACATTTCTTAGACTCTAATATACATATTATGCATTATATACCTGAATATTATGAGATGCGTGACAGATGTAAGGCTGTTGTACAAACCGGGGATTACGGAATTCATGCTCAAGCAATCCTAATTGCGGGCTATTCTAGTGCTAATATTCCAATAGATTGGCTTAAGAATGGACTAAAAAAGGAGGATTTATGAACGAAAAAGAAAAAATGCTAAATGGTCTTTTGTATGACGCAAACTATGACAAATCTTTAATTAAAGAAAGAACCGATTGTAAAATTCTTTGCTCAAAATATAATAATATTCCTTATGAGAATAGTAAAGAACGAAACTATATTATTAGGCAAATTCTTGGCAAAATAAAAAATAATTTTGTCATTGAACCTTCTTTCTGGTGTGACTACGGATATAATATTGAAATTGGAGATAATTTTTATTCAAACCATAATCTTATAATTTTAGACCCTGCAAAAGTAAAATTTGGCGATAATGTTTTTATTGGTCCTAATTGTGGATTTTATACCGCAGGACATCCTCTGGATTATGACCAGAGGAATAAAGGACTTGAATATGCGAAACCTATTACTGTAGGGAATAATGTGTGGTTTGGTGGTAATGTTACTGTTATGCCCGGTGTTAAAATTGGTAATAATTCTGTAATTGGAGGCGGCAGTGTTGTTATAAAAGATATTCCTGATAATGTTGTTGCCGTTGGGAATCCCTGTAAAGTTATCAAAGAAATTGAAAAATGAGTTGAGGTTTGTATGAGAATAAATCAAATTAACTTTAATAAAATAGTTTTTCAAGCAAATTCACAAAAATCTATCAGGCAAAATGTACAAGCTAATGACGAAGTTATTATTTTTGGAAAGGGAAATGACGTGAATAGAGAAATTTTAGCAAAAATGGTTGAAGATTATAGAAAATTAGATGGTGTCAAAGCAATTGTTCTTGGTGGCTCATCTTCTGCTAAAAGTGCTGATAATCATTCCGATTTTGATATTTATATATATGCAAAACACGAGCCAGATGTTGAAAAAAGACGGGAAATTGCACTTAAGTATTCAACAAATCCTGAAATTGACAACCATTATTTTGAAACCGGTGATACTTATAAATTAAACCAAACAGGGAAACCAATTGATATTATGTATCGCAATCCCAAATTTATAGAAAATAATATTAAATGGGTTTGGCAAGAATGTAATGCGTCTTTAGGGTATACGACTTGTTTTGTTGATAATGTAAATAAATCAGAGATATTATATGATAAAAACGGTTGGTTTAAGAATTTGCAAAAAATTACTCAAAGTCCTTATCCTGATAAACTTGCAAATAACATCATAAAGAAAAATTATGATTATTTGAAAGATGTAATGTTTTCATATTATGATCAATTAGAAACCGCTATAAAAAGAAATGATTATGTTAGTATTAATCATAGGACATCTGCATTTTTAGCAAGTTATTTTGATATATTATTTGCCAAAAACAGATTGTTGAATCCAGGTGAGAAAAGATTGGTTGAATTTGCAAAACAAAATTGTAAAATATTACCTAGAGATTTCGAAAAAGATGTGAACCTCTTTGCTGTTGGAGAACCTAAAATTCGTCTAAAAATAGCAGATAAATTACTTAGTAATTTGATTGAAATAATAAGGTAAATTTTTATGGTAAAACAAAAGAATATTATTAAAGAAAAAAATTTA
>CABUAQ010000087.1 GCA_902489575.1 uncultured bacterium | reverse complement strand
TGGTATTGTTGAGCCTGCATCTGCAGCAGCAAGATATGTGTTAAAATCCGCTAAATAATTTATTATAGTATACAAGCAAGTACCATAAGAATAAGTGTTCCTATTTGGAATGCTGTTGCCATGTTTTGACCAAATTTGTTGCTGTCGTAGCGTTTTGCACTTTTTTGAGCATTTATTGCACTTGAAATTCTTGATAGCCGTTCGCTGTCACTGTCATTTGAAAAATTTGTGCCGAATATACTGGATTCTACCCTTGATAATCTTGCATTCATTGGTTCATTTTCATATTTTGTTTTGTAAAGTGTTTTTTCAATTGATGAAATATTCAAATTTTTTGAAGGCTTAAATACACTTGGACCTTCTGGATAGTCGTCATAATCAGGAAAAGTGTTCATCATGTTTCTATTGTTGTAGGCGTCATAGTCAAAGGCATCTCCGTATGAATTAAGGTGATAATTCTGGTTAAGTTTGCTTATGTCACCATCATAGAAATCATTTTCTTGTTGTGCAATTTTATTTCCCATAAATTTTGGAGGTTTTATTTCGGCTTTTAATCTATCTACACGGCTTGATAAATCATCTTTGTCGTACGTTTTGCCAAAAGTTTTTGTTTCCAAATTTGATAATCGGGTTTTTATATTTTGATCTTTGAATTCTTTTTTAAATACCAGTTTTTCAAGTTCATTAATTGAAGGATAGTCCATTTTTGTACTTTCTACAGGTTCTTTTGCGTACACCCATGAATCTTCTTCTTCACGGAAAGTATCTTCTTTCGGTTCTATTTCTTGTCCTATCAGATCAGCTGCCAAATCTTTTTTTAATTTGGCAACACGGGTTTGAGTTTGTGCAGATGATGATTGTCCGTAAACTTTTTTCTCAATACGTTCAAGTCTTGTAGTTTCAGCATCACTTGAGTAAGTGTATCCGAAAATTGAGTTTTCTATTTTATCAAGTATTATGTTATTTGGGCCGGCAAAGGTCTGTTGACAGCCTACAAGTAAGACTAAAAATACAATAAATTTTTTCATATCAAAACTCCTTAGAGTCAGAATAAAATTTTTTTGTATTTAAACCAATTCATCAAATCAGGAGTTTTTTTTATAAGAATTTCGATCTTTTTCGCTTACGACAAAAGTCCCATATAAAGAAATATATAGGACTTTTTGCTTAGTATATTCATTTAATTAAAATTTATCTTCGGAGTTCTTTTAAGGCTTGAAGTTCTTTTTGATACGGTGAAATTGAAGTTATTTTGTCTATTATAGACGGAAGTTTTTCTATAACATAATCAATTTCATCTTCTGTTGTGTATCGGCTCAAACTCCAGCGGATGCTTCCGTGAATTGCTGTAAATGGCACATTCATTGCTCTTAATACATGGCTCGGTTCAAGAGAGCCTGAAGTGCAGGCAGAACCTGAGGAGGCACAAATTCCTAAATCAGAAAGATGAAGCAGGATTAATTCACCTTCAACATATTCAAAGCCAATATTTGTTGTGTTCGGAACACGATTTGCAACACCTGTATTAAGTCTTGCATTGTATATTTTACTTATAATATTTGATTCAAGTTTGTCTCTTAATCGTTTAACTTCAGTTATTTCATAATCAAGACCGGATTGAGCAAGTTCTGCTGCCTTCGCCATACCAGCTATATATGGAACATTTTCAGTGCCGGCTCTTTTCCCTCTTTCCTGATGACCGCCTATAATAAGCGGAGTTATCATGGTTTTAGAATTAACATATAATGCTCCAACTCCTTTTGGGGCGTGGAATTTGTGGCCGGAAATTCCGAGAAGGTCAATTCCGCAATCTTGAACATCGATTGGAATTTTACCTGCGACTTGCACTGCATCTACAAATAACTTAGTTTCGTGATTTTTGTTTTTTATTATTTCAGAAATCTTTTTGATTGGATTTATTACACCGGTTTCGTTATTTGCCCACATTACAGATACCAAAGCTGTTTCATTATCAATTGCTGTTTCTAATTCTTCAAGGTTTAATTCTCCGTTTGAATTAACGCCGATATAATCCACTCTGTATCCTTGTTTTTCTAATGCTTGATAAAGATTTAGGACGCAAGGGTGTTCTACTTTTGTTGTGATGATATGTTTTTTATTTTTATTGTAATTAAGCACTCCTCTGATAGCTGTATTTGCACTTTCTGAGCCGCAAGAAGTAAATAAAATTTCTTTTTCATTTTGTGCATTTACAAAGTCTTTTATTATTACTCGAGCTTCTTTTATCGCATCAGATGCTTTTTTTGCAAAATTATACATACTTGAAGGATTTGCGTATTCTTCTTTAAAATAAGGCATCATAGCTTCAAGTACACGCTCATCAACCTTTGTTGTTGCATTGTTATCTAAGTATATAAGTCTGTTTGTCATTTTATTTTACCTCTATAAGTACAATGTCACTGCCTAAAGAATTTTGTAAAGTCTTTTCTGCAAAGTTTTTTAACGTCATAGTTGAATTTTTACAGCCAGAGCATCTTCCTTTAAGTTTGACAAAAATGGTTTTATCTTTGATATCCACAAGCTCAATATCTCCGCCATCTTTTTGAAGTTCCGGTGATATCTGGGTTTCGATAACATTATTTACTTTCAAAATCCATTGAGTTGGCGTTAATTTAGTTTCAGATTTTTGTTTGTTGTAATAAGTGTCAATAATATCTTGAATTATACTCTTACATTTACCGCAAGCTCCGCCTGCTTTTGTATAATTTGTGACTTCTTCAACTGTTTTTAATCCGTTCTGCTTAACAGCATCCCAGATAATATTTTCTGTTATTTGGAAACAGGTACAAATAATTTTTTCTTTCTTTTCGGTTTTACCGTAGTGCTCGTCTAAAATTTCATCTAAATCAATGTAGCCGTCGGCACTATAGTTTTTTAATGCGTCTTCCAATGCTTCATAACCCATAACCGAGCAATGCATTTTTTCCGGTGGCAACCCCCCGAGTTCATCAGCTATATCTTTATTTGTAATTTTTCTAACTTCGTCAATTGTTTTCCCGATAATCATTTCAGTCAGAATGCTGGAACTAGCTACTGCTGAGCCACAACCGAATGTTTGAAATTTAGCATCAACTACTTTATTATTCTCGATTTTTAAATATATTTTTAATTGATCACCGCAGGTCAATGAGCCGGCTACTCCAACCGCATCAGCATTATCTATTGAGCCTACATTTCTTGGATTTCTGTAATGGTCCATAACCTTTTCTGAATAATCCCACATAAAATTTCCCTTTCTTTCTACATAACATTTTAACCCAAAAAAAATTATAAAAGTGACAACTTAATTTTTATTTAATTTTTTAAATATTACAATATTACAAAATGTAACAAAGGGATGAAAAAAGTTAAAGATACAAGTTAAAGCTGCCGACAATAAGACTAAGGAACAAAGAAACGAAAGGACGATTGTTACAAATGGGAATGAGTGCATCACAAGCAAGATTTTTGTGTTTGACTGCCCGTAAGAATAATGTGGAATACGAAGGACAACAAATTAACCAGCAAAGAACTACATTATCTAACGAATCAGGCAGTTACTACTCAGAGTTGTGCAATATGGTTGTACCAACTCCGCCTTCTGTTGACGATTATACAAAAGTTTCTTATACCTTCGACGATGGTGCTTTGACTAACACCATTACCTCAATGATTGCAAAAGGTAACGGAGAATATTCAATCAGCTATATCCAACAATGGCAGGATGATTATTCAATAGTTGCAGCATCATCTTCAGTTATTTCTAAAAACGATGACGGATACTCTATCGGTTCTTCAAAACTTAGAAAACTTGGTTCAGTAGAAGGATTAAATGCTGAAGCAATTAAAAAGCTAACAGATGAAGAATTCAAACAATTACAAGAATCAAATTCAATAAAATCAAATCCGTATTTATCAACATTAGAAAAAGATCAACTCGCAGATTTGATGGAACAAGAAATGTATTATTCAACAATGTTAAACTCAAGCAACAATGTTGGTGAACAAGGTGAATGGTATGTCCGCTATGTGAAAGATTCAACAAAAGGCACATACATACCATATTTTTACAGTGCCTCACAGGTTGAAGATGACAGCAAGTACAATGAATCAGATGGTATTGCAACCGAAAATATCAACTGCTATACTCTTGGAACATCAACAAAAACAAAAGAAGTTTTGAATACCCTTGGTTCTGTTGAACAAGATACAACAGGAAGATATTTGTCAATAACACTTTATAAAACAGATGAAAACGGTAAAAAACTGGATGCTGACGGGAATATTGCTGCCGAAAGCGGTAAACCTCCGGTATCCACAACATATAATCTGGTAACAAATACCTCAACCGATGAAGAAGCGTACAACGATGCAATGAATAAGTATAATTATGAACAGTATCAATATGATCAAAAAGTTCAGGAAATAAATTCAAAAATAGAAATAGTTCAACAGCAAGATAAAAGTTTAGAACTTGAGTTAAAACAGCTTGATACTGAAGAAAGTGCTATTTCTACAGAGTTAGAAGCAGTTAAGAAAGTTATTTCAAAAAATATAGAATCATCTTTTAAAACTTTTAACGCATAGTCCTCGCCGGGGGTAAATATTTTGGGCAGTGCCAGTACGAACACTCATGAGGTCGCGGTAATACATTCCGACATTGCAAAAAGCAATACAGCCGTGCTAATCCAATGGTTAATACCCGTCGTTGCGAAGGAGCTTTGCGACTGCGGCAATCCGTTTCTTTAGCTTACTTTGAACATTATTTTAATACTGAATTGTTTCATACCTTTTGTAATAAATACCATTTACCCCTCTGAATTACTTCGCTATCACTCGCAATGACAGTCATTTTGTCTTTTTACAATTGAGCCAATCAACAAAAAACGAAGTGAATTAACTCATTTCGTTCTTAAATCATGAAATTATTTTTAATTATTAGCCTAAATTTGATCTAAAGAAATTGCTTTGACACCGGCATATCTTGCCTTGTCCATGAGTTTTACAACGGCTCCGTGTGTAGATGTCCCATCAGCTTGTATTAAAAGTCCATCAGGGTAATTTTTGGTTTCCTGCGCTAAAACTGTTCCAAGCCTATCCGGTGAAACTTCTTCATTGTGTATATAATATTTGTTATTAGAAGTTACCACAACGGTTAATATTTGAGGATCATCTTTAATTTGGGATTGCTCAACATTTTCAGGAACAGTCAAGCTAATACCTTGTTTATCCAGTAATGGCGCGATTACCATCATAATAATCAACAAAACAAGGAAAATATCTGTTAAAGGAGTTATATTGATTTCGTTAAATGTTTCTCTCATTGTTGTTCTCCGTCTTGCTGAATTTTAATATCCGCTGATTTCTGCTTCAGCTCTTTTTGTTCTTTTTTATTTAGAGGTTCACCAGCTACAATAAGTTTTTTGTATTCTGCATTTTGAGCAGAATTCATAACATCCATAATTGTTGCACTTTTAATCTCTTTATCTGCTTTTACAACAACTTCAGATTTTTTGTTGTCACTTTTTAAGGCAAGCAGCTTATTTGTAAGTTGAGATTTTTGTATTTTTTCACCATTAACAAACATAGCTCCGTCTTTTGTTATTGATACGGTAACTTTTTCATCTTCAATATTTATTCCGTTGTTAACTTCCGGCACATCTACCGCATTATCCATTGACTGGAACGATGGTGCGACTACCATCATAATAATCAACAGAACAAGGAAAATATCTGTTAGAGGTGTGATATTGATTTCTGTAAATAATTTTTGTTTTTTCTTAGATGAAAATGCCATTTTATACTACCTGTTTATTTATAAGTTAACTTTTGATGAAGAATATTTAGCCTGAGTTTCATTTTCTGCATCAACAAAACTTAAGAATAATAATTTGATAAGCTGAAAATCATCTTCATAGTGTTTTACAATTGATTGGAATGAGTTAAAGAAAATAACTGCAACAATCGCAACTCCTAAACCGAAAGCCGTAGCAATTAACGCAGAACCGATACCGGAAGCTACGGCTGCAGCCTGATTTCCAGAGTCTGCCAAAATATTGAATGTTAAAAGAATTCTTACAACAGTACCAAATAAGCCTAAAAATGGTGCAACCCCGCCAATAGTACCAAGGATTGTCAAGTGACTTTCAAGTTTTCTTGTTGCTAATGCTGCAGAAATATCAAATGATCTTGAAAATCCGTTTTTTTGTTCAGAGAAGATTCTTACAGCTTCTTCAATTACTTCACCAACAACACCGCCGCAGCGTACTGCAATGTTTTGAGCAGCTGATAGATCATTTTTTGACAATTCTCTATTTAATTCTCTCATGTATATTGTTATATCCCGTTGATTCTTTTGATAGAAAGACCATTTACTTATAACAACGCCTACTACTAATATTGAACATATAAAAATCGGCAACAGAACCGGCCAGTCCATTTTAATTGCATCTAATAATAATTTAAATAATTCCATAGTTTTGTATCCTCATTTTTGTAATAACTTTTTTATATTTAGTATTTTGCTGCTCCAAATACGTTGTAATCAAATGTAAATTGAATATCAATACTTGAGCCTTTGTATTCAGGTGGCAATGGTCTAAACGGAGCTGCAAGTTTTACTGCATTTAGAGCCGCATTATCCGCGTTTTGCAATCCTGAAGATTTAAATACGCTGCAAGACAGTAACCTTCCGTCCTTCGCAATTTTAAATAACAGCACGACACGTTTGCTTTCATTTCCCTTAGGAGGGTCCCAATTCATTTTGATTCTTCGTTGAAGTTCTCTCATGTAAGGGCCAAAATCAGGTTCTCTAATTGCATCAATACCTGGGCGACCACCTCCGCCTCCGGGGTTGCCTCCGCCGGAACCGGATCCTGAACCGTAGCCTGAGCCGGGTCTTCCTGAAGTTCCTGATCCTGATGAGGCGGTTTTAGTACCTGAGCCGCTGCCAACAGGTGCTAACGACGGATTAGGAGAATATGTTCCGCCTCCTTTTGTTCCACCATTATTTGATGTGCCTGAGCCGCTAATCGGACCGGTTGCATATTGACCGGCTTTTGTTCCTCCTGGCGGTACAGGGACCCTAAATGGGGAACCTGTAGGGCGTTGAACTGCTTTTGGTGTAGTTACAGGTCTAACGGATGGTCTTGCTGTCGGAGGTTGTGGTTTTGCAGCTTGAGGTTTTGGTATCGGTCGTTGAACTTCGGGTGCCGGTGTTACGTTTTTCTGTTGTGTTGTAACTTTAGGCTGAGCCTTTTGCACTGGTTTTTGCGGTGCAATGGTTTGTGTAATTTTATTTACTATAGATTGTTTTTTAGGAGCAGGTGAAGGTGCCGGTGAAGATGGCTGTGGTTTTGAAGCAGGTTTTGAAGACGGCATTGACACCGGCTTTTTAGGATCATTAATCCCTCCTGTTCGGGAATTTCTGTCTGCTCTGTATCTTGTATTTTTATTTAAGGGAGTTTCTTCTTTATCAACCAGTACGAACTCTATATCACTGGTTTTAGGTTTCGGTTTGTCAAATATAGTAAGATGAATACCAAATATTGCCAGAATTGTTACGATAAGCCAGAAAATAAATATAGCTGCCGGATGAAGTATTGCCGCGATTGTAATCCCCTTTTCCAAAGAGATAGACTGTGTATCTTTTCTTGTGACTGCCGGCATTTTAAAACTCGATTTATCTTTTAATAAATCTTTTGAGTCGAATTCTCTGTTATTTATATTTTCTGTGTATTTCCCTAATATTGACATTTTATTCCCTAACAACAAATATTTTATAAAACTCTTATTTGTCTATGATTTTATTTTAAATTAACAATAATAATTATTGCCCGAATGACTTATCTTCAAAATTGACCGGATTAGTGGTA
>CABUAQ010000086.1 GCA_902489575.1 uncultured bacterium | reverse complement strand
TTTTTATCTATTAAAAATTTAGTTATTTAGTATTAATGCACTTTTTGCCCGTTTATTATATAATTTTCATGTAGCGAAAGAGGGTTTTATATGTCAATTGATGATGCATTAGTTATGATTTTAGCAGGTGGTGAAGGTAGAAGATTATATCCTTTAACAAAAGATAGAGCTAAACCTGCAGTTCCATTTGGCGGTCGTTATAGAATTATTGATTTTGTTATTAATAATTTTATTAATTCCGGATTTTACAAGATTAAGGTTCTAACACAATATAAATCGGATTCTTTAAATAAACATATTACAAGAGGTTGGGCGTTGTCTCCGTTTTTAAATCAGTATGTTGACCTTGCACCTGCGCAAATGAGAACAGGAAATGACTGGTATCGCGGTACGGCTGATGCTATTTATCAAAATATTTTTCATATTGTTGATGAAGATCCAAGATATGTCTGTATTTTTGGCGGAGACCATATTTATAAAATGCAGGTTAGTCAAATGCTTGATTTTCATAAAGAAAAACGCGCTGATTTGTCAATTTCTGCCATTCCGATTCCTGTTGAAGAGGCATCTGAGTTTGGCATTATGGAGGTTGATGAAAACTGGAGGTTGATAAATTTCGTTGAAAAACCTCAGTCACCCCCTAAAACAATTCCTGGAAATCCGGGAATGTGTCTTGCTTCTATGGGAAATTATATTTTTGATAAGGAAATTTTATTATCTGCTCTGGATCGTGATTATAAGGTTTCCGAATCTAGTCATGATTTCGGGAAAAATGTAATTCCAATGCTCTTGAATGAAGGTAAAAATATTTTTGTTTATAATTTTGCTGATAACTCATTTCCCGGTATGACTGACAGTGAAAGAGGATATTGGCGTGATGTGGGGAGCATTGATGCTTATTGGCAGGCGAATATGGATTTGCTCGCTTATACTCCTGAATTGAATTTATACTCTAAAGAGTGGCCCTTAAGAACATTTAATTATAATTACCCGCCGGCTAAATTTGTATGGGAAGAGGGTGATAGGGTTGGTATGGCTACTAATTCTATGGTATCGGAAGGCTGTATTATTTCTGGGGGCGGGCTTTCTCACTGTGTACTTTCTCCAAAGGTAAGGATTAATAGTTATTCGAGTGTTACAGATAGCATTTTGATGGAAAATGTTGAAGTCGGTCGATATTCTCAAATTAGAAAAGCTATTATTGATAAAAATGTTGTTATTCCGCCGCATACAAAAATTGGTTTTGATAAAGATGAAGACTTGAAACGTGGTTTTCATGTTTCAGATGGCGGTGTTACAGTTGTTCCTAAGGGGGCAATTTTATAAAGATTTAATAAGATATTTTTTATTTTCGTTATTTTTGAGGTACAATTTTTTTGTACCTCATTATTTGTGTAAATTTTTATTAATATTCACCCGGAATTAGGCAATTAATAGGCATCAGTATCTTTATTGATTTGGGTAGAAATTTATGGCTATAACAAAGGTTGTTCTAAACTCAATATCCGCAGCGTCCGCCTCCGCAACTCAGGGGGTTGCTGATGTTATGCCCAAAATGACGGTTAGAAGTCAAAAAGCTAATAATGTTATCAGCTGGATTGGCGATAAAATTTCCTCCCCCCAAAATAGGTTTATTTTAGGTGTTACTGCTCTTATGAGCCAGCCGTTTATTGATTTACATAACAGGAAGGTTGATGAGGATACAAGAAAAGTTTCGGCTGCCAGAACAGTTGCCAAAATTATTGCGGGAACTCTAACTGGTGTTGCAATACGTTCAGGATGTATTCATTCAATTGATGCTTTTACAAAATGGTCGCATGAAGTTACCCCTGATATGAAGTTTAAAAAGTTTAGAACTTTGTTTACTCCGTCTGAGGGAATACTCAAAGATTTAAATCAGTATAAAAAATCTCTGGGCACAATTGTATCTTTACTCGTTATGGTTGTTACAAACTTTTTAATTGATGCACCCTTAACCAAGTTTTTGACAAATAAATTTGTTGACAGGATAAATGAAAAGAAAAATTTACAACAACAGTTTGTCAGTTCACAGGCTGATTCTACAGATCAGCTGGTTTTAACATCTCAAATTCAGAAAAGCGCTGGTTCAAGCACTGTAAAGGGGGCGGCAAATGAGTAATGCGTCTTTATTTATGCGTGCAAAGGATGTTATAGCAAGAAAATATGGTGAAAATCCGGGGAAAATGCTTATCCATACCGGTGTTATCGGATGGATACTGTCTTCTGCTGCACAAGTTGCTGCTATCATCATCAATGATAAAATACCTAAGGAACAAAAGATGTTTCTTGTTCCGCAAGAAATGGCTGATGCTGCAGTAAACATAGCATCATTTTATATTATCACACAGTCTTTCAAATCTGTTGCCTCGAAACTCGTTAAAACAGGAAAATGGCTTCCTGGTGTAGTTCGTGATGCATTGGATAAAAGTGATGTTGCTGATAAAGTTGGTAAAAAAGGATTTGATGTATTAAAAGATGGAAAACTAACTACTGAACTTGCTGATATATATAAAAAATTTGATGCAGGTATTGATGTTATTGCAACTACTATTGGTTCAATTTTATCTTGCAATATTGTAACACCTATTGTTCGTAATGAGATTGCGGCTAATAGACAAAAGTCAGGAATTGCAAGGATGAATAAGGATATTAATATGTCTTCTAATGTTAAGTTACCTACAGAATTAAACGGGTATTTGGGAAGACCATCTATGCAAACTTTTCAGGCTGCAAAACCATCTGTTTATACACCTTCTTCCTCTTTAAAAATATAAGTATATAAATCCGGTTATTATTGCTGCAATGAGTATTACAAATAATGCTGTTAGTTTGTAAAAGTATGTTGTAGTATATTCTTTGCTATCCTGAATTTTTGTGAGTATATTTTTTGAATAATCATATCTTACATTTGTTTTTGTTTTTTCGTAGGCAGAGTGCATAATTTGTTTGAATTTATACATCATCTCTAGTTCTTTTCTTGCTGTAGGGTTAGTTATGGTTATCTTTTTTATTTTAATGTTTTCATTGTTATTTAATTCATTATCAACATAGGCTGATAATTTATTTTTAAATTCAAAATCCGTTTGGCTGCTTGTGATTTGTTGTTTTGGTCTTGAATTTGCTTTGAACGTGTCTAGAATTTTTTGTAACTCTTGAATCTTTTTTCGGCACGCCGGACATTTTGAAATGTGCTGATCTATGTACTCCCTTAGTCTTGGGTTAAGTTTACCTTCTATATAAAAATTTATTAGTGCTGAAACTTGGTTACAGGTAAGATCTTTGTTCATATATTACTCCTTAGATATAATTTTTAAGTGCTTCTTGAAGTTTAATTCTAGCTCTGGATATTCGTGATTTTACGGTTCCAATACTGGAATGAGTAGTTTTCGCAATTTCTTCATAGCTTAAACCTTGGAATTCTCGGAGAATTATTGCTATTCTAAATGCTTCTGGTAATTCTCTTATTGCATTTCTTATCATTTTCTCGCATTCCGATGTTATGCACTTTTCTATTGGTTTATTCTTCTTATCGGGTATTTCTATCTTTACTGTTAAATCTAGTGCTTCACAGGTATAATCTATTGAGATAGTTTCTGGAACTTTCTTTTTTTTTCGTATATGATCATAATATGTGTTTGTTATTATTTGATTTAGCCAACCTTTGAAGCATTTTGGGTGTTTGAGGTTGGTTATGTATTTTACTACTTTCAAAAGCACTTCTTGGGTTAGGTCAGAGAGATTATCATTACTGTTTATAAGATAGCTCAGGGTAGCATAGACATCACTTTGTATTCGTTTTATAAGTTCTTCTACTGCTTTGTAGTCTTCATTTTGGGATAATACAACAAGTTCCTCTAACGGCATTTTTTTGTAGAGTAACCTATTTTCTGGCATAACATCCCTCCTTAATAAAAATATTAAGGAGAAATGTGTTTAATTAGTATCAGCTTGTTATTAAGTTATATAGGTAATATTTTTATACCTGAAATAATAATTGATATTATTTTGTCAATTTGTATCTTACAACTGAATTGCTGCCTTGAGAGGATACAAATAGTAAATCCCCTGTTATATACATGCAGTAAGGGCTTTTAATGTTTGTTAAAAGTTCTGATATTGCTCCGTTTTTGTCTACTTTTAGTACATTATTTTTGTTGTAATTTGCGATATATATGTTTCCGGGAGTGTCTATTGCAAGTCCGATTGGGCCATCAATTTTTTCACTTTTGATGTAGACAATTTTTTTATTATCAGGTCCAATTTTATATATTGTATTGTCAGAAAACCCGGCAACGAAGAGATTTCCATTGTTATCTGCAACAAGTCCGGTAGGGCTTGTGATATCACTGTACATGCCATCTGAATTGTTTTGCGGATTTGCTTCAGCGTAGGATTGAGGTTTGGTTTGTTCTGCTTGGATTGTCGGAATATCTGTTTCCATTGTTGCTGCAAGTTGTTTTGCCCTTTGTCCAATTAAGGTATCCGTTGGAATTAGAGTTAGATACATTTTCGCCTTTTCGTATTCCCCTAATTTTTTACTTAATGATGCTGCTTTATATACAGATTCGTAATCATCAGGTTTTCTCAAAATTATTTGCTTGAACACATTAAGTGCGGCTTCATCCTGTTTTAGGTATTCTAATATTGAACCAAGATTATAATAAGCATCAATGTAATTTGGATCAAGTTCTATTGCTTTCTTAAAGCATGATGCGGATTCTTCAAATTGTCCAAGCTGATAGTAGTCTATACCTTTGTTATATTGAAGTTTTGCATCGGTTGCTATCGCTGCAATTCCGGCAGTTGAACTTGATAGAAGTATTGCCATTGTTAAAATTACTTTAATTAATTTATTGTATTTCATTTAATTCCTCTATAATCTCTTTATTTTTATGTGCAAATTCTCTGCCGCGTGCTAAAATCGCTTTTTTCAATATAAGCGGGAGGTTAATAGTCTCCATTTCTTTAAAATTATTCGGCAACCTGAGGCTCCAATTTTTATCACCGGATGTGCCCGGAACATTGTAGGTTTGGCTCATATTGAAAAAGTCTGTAAAAAACATTTGAATATTTTCAGCTTTACAAGCAAAAAGTTCCACAAGTTTAGTTTCTTTCAGAAAGATTTCGTCATTTGTCATTTGCACAATAACAGCATCTTTATCAGGGGTTTCTGCAAACAAGTCTTCAACAAGATTTTTGACATGGAGATATCCTTCGTGCTTGTGAACCATTGATTTTGCCCAGATATTTACAGGCTGATTGTCGTGTGTTCCAATCATTGCCCAGCATCTTTCTGTTATATTTTTACATCTGTATGGATCTTGAGGTTCTGTAGGAACAGTAAACTGTGTTAACCTCATTCCAAGAAGTTCGTATTCTTTCATAACAGCAGCAACAGGATTTGTCAGTGTTCCTAAGTCTTCACAAACTATTGAATTTTTTGTTAAACCTTCTTCTTTAGCGGCTGCAATTACGATTTTTTCAATAAGTCTGCCATATAGTCTTATTTGTTCTTCTGATAGGTGTTTTACTCTTTTTTCGTTATCAGGAGTCAAGTTTTGGTCAAGATCTTCAGTTTTTACAATTGCATATTTTGATAATTCAGGATGTTCAGGTGATGAGTAAAGCCTTCCTGCCCCTTGTTCAGGCATAGGCTTTTTCCCAGATTTATAAACCCATGGATCAATTAAACCTACGATGTGGTCAATTCTTACACCACCAGGATTTTCTTTGAACATCTTTTTGAACAGATTTTTCATAAGCATTCCAGCTTCACCAAGAGAACCGTCAGAATTATATAATTTTTCAGGATCAATCACCGGAAATCCCCAGGCTTGTCCGTCTTTTGAAAAATAATCTGGAGGGCATCCAAGACACCAGCCTTCTAAAAATAGTGATTGATATGCCCAGGTGTCACGATCTGAGAATGCCACTTGTCTGTCTGCAATCATTTTTATACCTTTAGAATCAGCATATTTTTTAGTTTCTAGGTTTTGTTTATTTAATACAAATTGTATAAATTTGTATTCATCAATTTCTTTAGAGTATTTTTTTGATATTTCATTAATACGATTTGCATATTCAGTTTTTTCTTCATTTGATTTAGGGTTGAACAGATTTTTATCTGTTTTACTTTTCCAATTCGGCCAAAAATCAGTTCCATGCTCAACTGACAGTGCCTCGTATAAACTATCTTTATCAAGCCAAGAACTATTTTCCAATTTATATGCCTCAAATTCTTTATCTAATTCTTGATTATTGAGTTTTAAATAGTTATTATAAGCTTCAGACAGTGCCTGGGCTTGTTTTTTAGTTATGTAAGAATAACTGGTTTTATTTGTTTCTTTATTCGGGTTATTTGCAACAATATCATTAAATGTTTCAACTGATAGAATATTGTGCCATTTATCTGTTGTAAGCTGTTTTAGATCAATGAACAACGGGTTATTAGAAAAAATGGTTCCGGTATATGGTGAGGAATCTGAAGACTTAGTTTTTCCGGCAGGGCCCATTTGAATTGCATCAAACAATCCTGCTGCATAATCAATAAATTCCTTACCTGCTGTTGAATTGATTGTTCCAAAACCGGTATTTTCTCCTTCTACAGAAGGGAAGCTCCCATTGTGCATAATAAAAACAAAATTCTTTTTCCCTAATACCTTCAGAGCTTTTTTAATAGTACTTACCTTATTTTTGTCCAGTGTACAAACCATTTTTACCCCTTCTTATTTAAACTAAAACACCATCTTCCCTTTAAAATAAATGGGCCCGGAGGGACTCGAACCCTCGACCAATTGATTAAGAGTCAACTGCTCTACCAACTGAGCTACAAGCCCATTTATAGGATAATCTTATTTTATCATAAAAAAATTTTTTGAGTAAATACTATGTATAAATTTTATAAAGTCACCGGGTATTTAATCCGGTGACTTATACTTTTATTAATATCTTTCTAAATATTTATCAAGTTCCCATTGTGAAACGTATGTTCTAAAAGAATCCCATTCTTTTTTCTTTGCTGTCATGAATTCTTTATGAATATGTTCTCCCAGAGCTGCTTGTGCTACAAGAGATTTATCAAGGAATTCAAGCGCTTCGGCTAAACTGCCAGGCAATGATTCAATTCTTTGTTTTTTACGTTCTTTAGTGGATAGTTTATAAATATTACTTTCGACCGGGGCAGGTGGGTCAATTTTGTTCCTGATACCATCAAGGCAAGCTTCCAAAATTGCAGCAAAAGCTAAGTAAGGGTTGCATGCAGGATCAGGTGAACGAAGTTCAACCCTTGTTGACACCCCTCTTTTTGCAGGTACTCTTAGCAGAGCACTTCTATTAGCTAGAGACCATGCCAGATAAACCGGTGCTTCATATCCGGGCACTAAACGTTTATAGCTGTTCACAACAGGGTTTGTAATTGCAGTAATACTTTTTACGTGTTTTAGCATTCCACCGATTGAGTATTTTGCGATTTCTGAAAGTTGATATTCAGCGTTTTCATCGTAAAAAGCATTTTTATTTCCCTCAAATAAAGATATGTTACAATGCATTCCTGAACCGTTTATTCCGTATATAGGCTTTGGCATAAATGTTGCATGAAGATTATGCTTTGCTGCAACTGCTTTAACTGCTATTCTAAATGTTGTAACATTATCTGCTGCAGTTAAAATATCTGTGTATCTAAAGTCTATTTCGTGTTGTCCATCAGCAACTTCATGGTGGGAAGCTTCTATATCAAATCCCATTTCCTGCAGTGTTAATACAATGTCTGATCTTACATCTTCACCCAGATCTTCCGGTCCTACGTCGTAGTATCCTGCGTGATCCTGAGTTTTTGTAGTAACATTTCCTTCTTTGTCTTTAGCAAATAAGAAAAACTCTGCTTCCGGACCAATATTCATTGAAAGTCCCATTTTTTCAGCTGTTTTCATAACTCTTTTTAGATTGCATCTCGGGCACCCTTCAAATGGTGTGCCGTCAGCATTATATATATCACATATTAATCTTGCTGAATGTATTCCGTTTGTTTCTCTCCACGGTAAAATTTGAAAGCTGTTTATATCGGGATGGAAAAACATATCAGAAGTTTCTATACTTCTAAATCCTTTAATGGATGAGCCATCAAGCATTATTTCGTTATCTAAAGCTTTGTCTATTTGTTCAGATGGCAGGGAGATGTTTTTGACTTGTCCGTTAATGTCTACAAATTGTAATTTTATAAATTT
>CABUAQ010000085.1 GCA_902489575.1 uncultured bacterium | reverse complement strand
ATTATCTCTTTTTTAACAATGTTGTTGGTGCCGGAGATCGTTTATAATGAAAAAAATCCTTACAAAGCTCTGTACTATTCTATAATTAAGATATTTAAGAATTTAAAATCCAGTCTCTTATTGTTCCTATATATTGCAGTCTTAATTATAGTTATCTCTGTATTAAATACCTTACTTATGGTCAACCCGTTTTTATATTTCTTTGTTTTAATTCTTTATTATTATTTTCTGGTTTACATAGTTGTGCTACTATTTACATATTATGAACAAACATTTCTCTAAACCAATAAAAGTAATAGCTATAGTGGGAGCAACAGCTAGCGGGAAAACTACTTATTCTATTGATCTTGCTAAAAAACTTGACGGCGAAATTATTTCTGCAGATTCAAGATTAGTATATAAAGGCTTTAATATTGGAACAGCAAAACCATCACTTGAAGAACAGTCCGGAATTATTCATCATATGATAGATATAGTGGAGCCTGAATTTGAATATTCAGCAGGACTTTATAAAAAAACGGCTATGGAGATAATTTATCAAATAGCCTCAAAAGGTAAAATCCCAATTATAGTAGGCGGTACAGGCTTATATATAGATATTCTTTTAAAAAACTATAATCTCCCCAAAATAGAAGCAGACAGGCAACTTCGTAATGAATTAAAAGAATTGCCAAATAAAGAACTATACAAAAAACTGTTACAACTTGATAAATCCGCGGGAGAAGAAATTAATTGTAATGACAGAAAAAAAATAATTCGAGCCATTGAAATAGTTACAGCAACAAATATGCCGTTAAAAAATACCCGCTCAATAGAAAAAAGCGAATTTGAAATTGAGTGGATTGGCAGAAACTTTGATAGAAAAACATTGTATGATAGAATAGATAAACGTGTTGATATAATGATTGACTCCGGTTTAGTTGATGAAACAAAACATCTGATTAATAAACACGGAAGGATTCCAAATTTAGTCAATACAATAGGCTACCGTGAAATCTTGGGTTATTTAGACGATAAATATTCATTAGAAACCGCACTTGATTTATTGAAAAAAAATACACGAAATTATGCAAAGCGTCAATTAACGTGGTTCAGGAAGAATGAAGAAATAAAGTGGAACATTTATCCCGAAAAACTAAAGAAATAAAAATATTTTAATCATCCAACTTTTAATTTTATAACAACTTTTTTAACATCAGATGGAATATTATTGATTGCAGATTGAGGTGCATGAGCCTCGTGCGGATATAGCATTACAAAATTTGTGCCGTCCAAAGTTACATAATCAGCATCAGAAACTGGATTAGAGTAAAAAGTTATATCATTGGTTATGTCATAAGGAGTTTTTATAACCAAATTATTGATATGGTTAAAATAAATTCGCTCCTTACCTGACAACAATAATTGAATATCAATAAAATTTTTATGTGATTCAAATTTTGTATCCGAAACATTTTTGGTTGTGTATACTTCAACATTAGCAAAATTTTCACTGGACAACGGATACCGTCTGCATTCAATATCTGTAGAGAGTTTCTTAATAAATACCAAAGCACAATCAGGAATTTCTTTATACAGTGAAATATTTTCCAATTTATCTATAATCATCACAGCCTCCTAACAAATTAATTAAAACATAAAAAGGGTTTTGGTAAAACCAAAACCCTTTTTATCTGCAACAGTTAGAATGATCGCAATTTCTTACGGACAGCGACATAACAATTGTGACTATCACAAGGGTTCAAGGACGTATTTCTATCATCGTTAGAAATATAACCAGAACCTGTAAGAGTGCCGCCTACAACCGGCATTGCAAATTTCTCACCTAGGTTCATACAGTAAGGAGCGAATTTACTTACCTTGCGGGCGGAACATATCCCTCTTGCGTAAGACACACCAGGAAATGCAATCTTCTTAATTCTGGATTCATTTGTACTTTCATAGTAATACACATCAACAGGTAATTGTTTTTCACTATTACCGCCGATATACAAAGATGAAGATCCGGTTGACTGTTTATTTGCATCTAACGGGTAAGCCGGATATACCGAACCATTAGCCGCAATAAAGAACGGGTAAACATCATCCCACAAAGTACCGTTACCTTTATCTCCATTTATATCAACAAACACAGTGAAACCACTTATTGCATAAGCAGAAGGATCTCTTAAATAGTCATCCTTATTTAAGCCTGGAGTAGTCAAAGCCGCAGCAGAAATATCTGAAAGATCTATAGTACCGCAACAAGTACGAGCATCTCTGATAGCAGCCTTACTAGCATTATCCATTGTAAAACAGCTATTCTCAGACTTACAGAAATAACCATCCTGCAACGAACATTTTACGTGTGTGGCAACGTCAATTTTACGGCAAACATTTTGTGATGCAGAAGCATTTACCGGAGTATAGGATAAACCCGGGATAGAAGCTGATTTATCAGATAATATCCACATTTTTAATCCGTTAGCAAAAGTAATATTAGGAGTTATATTAGCAAAAGCCCCTGTTTTTGCCTGAATAGACATTAAAGTGCCATTTTCACCTTTTGCAGCATTATAAACATCTGCGTTATACTGAATACCTTCTGTTGTTGACCAATTGCCACAGCTTGAAGAAGATATATTCCAAAATTCTGTAATACGCTCACAGAAGCGATTTGCTTTAATAATTGGCGGGTTTACAACACATACTTTATATTCAGCATTCCAGGTTGAACCCTTGGTGCATGTGCCATCTGGTTCACAGATTCCTGCTGAACTCATCGTATACCCTTCAGTACATTCACAAGAACTTCCTGTATATGCAGAATGCTCAGGACAACATCTTCCTCTTCCGCCATTATATCCAGGATCAAAGTCATTTGGACAACATACAGTTTGACTTAAATTATTAACATAAGGAACTTCGCCTTGTGTTGCACACGGAAGAACACAAGCTCTGTCATTATTTAGCGACATCATGTAACCGTTTTTGCAAACACAAGCTACAGAATCCGGTGCTGCCTCATTAGTCATATTCAAATAACCATGATTGTCACAGTAATTTGCCGGAAAAGTTTCACGTTCAGGAGGATTATCACTTGATCCAGGGCTAGACACATCAATATCATACTCAGCATCAACAATACAGGTTCCGGCAGGGCTTGAATGTTCAGGTTCAACAAAACCATCTACCCCTGTACCGGTATTCTCGCCTGCATCATCACCGGAGCCATCATCAAGATCTTCGCTATCGTCACCCTCAAATCTATCTTCACCTTCCTGAAAATAGTGAGTAAGCTTTTTAGTTATACCATCTTGTACAATTGTGCTGCTGCCTCCATTTACACACACCTTCTTAAATGCAGAACTGCTACAAAAAGCACTTGCATTAGGATGTTCCTGACTTGCAATGAATGAAGCTGCAGACGCAATGGCAGAAGTATTTTCATTACAAACAGTTCCGCTTAATAAAAATGATTTTAACTCAGAATGCGGTTCAATAGTATTTACAACAACATCATTCTCAACCAACTGCGCTGAGGCTGTATAACCTATACAATTATTGAAATCTTCCTTAGTATAGTTCGTTGTTATTGTAGAAGTAGTACCGTCCGGATTAGTTGTTGATGTTTCTGCCTTCTTAACTGTATAACCATTACAAACACGATAAGCCAACCAAAGCTCATCATATAAGGAAGAATCCCAGCTAACTACACCCGGTTCTTCCACTGTAACAGTATCACCTGCAATAACAGCCGGGAATAATTTCTTGAATATAAAAGCCTCAGCATATACAAATCTGTCCCCTAAGAAAGCAATAAACTTTTTAACATTATTTGACTTAGTTTTTAAATCAAGTTTATTTGCTAAATATTCTTTAAAGGTAATATCATTATTGCTATTTTGCGCAACTTTTAATCCATTAAGAGCATTCAAATTAAGTTCTTTCGGATCACCCAATGAAACAATCTGTCCTGCCATCTGTTCCACTGTTCTATAAGCGAGATAATAAGAATATTCATCTGCTTTTTCTAATTGTCTTGTAATAATTGGAACAGTCAAAATAGTTAGTAATGCAACAATGAAGACTGCAATTACTATCTCCATTAATGTAAATCCGAATTTTTTACTGTTTCTAAAATTCATCATACCTCCATTATTATAAACTTAACTCTGATATTGCTTTTTCATAGTCTTGTTGAGATGGGGCCTTACCGTGCCACCCCGCATTATTTTCCATAAAACTGACACCCTTGCCTTTAACCGTGCCGGCTATTATTGCAACAGGTTTATCAGAGGCTTTAGCCTCTTCAATTGCTGAATATATTTGACTTATATTGTGACCATCAATTTCCAAAACTTTCCAATTAAAGGCCTTAATCTTATCTGAAAGGTTGTCCAATGGTTTAATACATTCAGTAGCACCGTCAATTTGGAGCCGGTTTCTGTCAATGATTGCCACCAAATTATCCAGTTTTCTGTGCGGAGCCTGCATAAATGCTTCCCAAATGTTACCCTCTTGTAATTCTCCATCACCAAGAAGTACAAATACATTTGCAGAATTATTGTCAAGTTTTAGTGCCATTGCAATACCACATGCAATAGACAATCCCTGTCCCAGTGAGCCGGTAGCAACTTCAATTCCCGGACACCATAAAGAAGGATGCCCCTGAAGCCTTGATCCAAGCTTTCTAAAAGTTTTCAGTTCATCTTTTTGAATAAATCCCAACTGAGCTAAAACAGAATAATAAATAGGTGAAACATGCCCTTTTGAAAGTACAAACCTGTCTCTTTGAGAATAGTCGGCAGCTAACTTTCCGCCGATAGAGTGTTTCATACATTTGTGAAATAGCACTGTCAACAACTCACAAGAAGATAATGAGCCACCAATATGACCTGATTGCGCTTCATAAACCATTTGCAATATATTACGCCGGTTTTCAATACATAATTCCTTGATTTCATTTATTTCAGTATCAGTTAACATTTATTTACCAAATAACCTTTCTTTAACAACTTTTAAAACAAATAACGGAAGAGTCGGGAAAATACGCTTAAACCTTTTAGGTTCTTTTACCGTACGATATAACCACTCCAGACCCAACTCTTGAAATACAGCAGGAGCTCTGTCAACCTTGCCTGACCAGACATCAAAACTTCCGCCAAGTCCTATCATAACCGCGTTTGGCAGCTTATTTTTCAATTCACTTATAAAAAATTCCTGCTTTGGAGACCCGAGAGCAACTAAAACCAGATCTGGATTTGATTTCTCAATATCCGCCATAATTTCCGAATCATTGTTAAAATAACCATCATGCGAATAAACAATATTGAGAGCCGGCAGCTCTTCCCGCAAATTTTTCGCGGCAGACTCAATGACCTCCGGTTTTGCACCAATCATAGCAACGGATTTATTATCTTTAGAAAACTTAATAATTAAAGCCTTACCAAGTTCAACCCCGGGAATTCTACGGACATTATATCCAAGGATTTTCAGACCAATTTCAACACCGATACCCTCCGGAACAACCAATTCTGCAGAAGATATAACACTTGCGAACTCAGGATTTCGTGAAGCTGCAATAATCATCTCAGGATTAATCGTAACAATTTGACCGGAGTGAGTAGAAGCGTACTCTACAGCCTCATCAAACGTGAAACTATCCACGCTAAAACCCAAAATTTTAACCAAGTCTCTATCCATAAGTATATTATACCACATTATTAAAGATTATGCTATAATCAAAATATGAAAAAATTTGCTTTGATAATATTTTTTACAGTGCTTGCATTTTTAAGTACAGCACGCAGTGCTCTGGCTGTTCAGTTTGATGTTTTGGTTTTACCGACAGACATTTTTAGTGTTTGTGACAATTACTTTTGTTTTCCTGAACCTTCTGAAATTGCAGCAAACTACGTTATCAAAAACCTTGATAAATATAAAACAATAAATACCGTAGAATTATCAACTATTAGAGAAAAATTAAACAGGAATCCTGAATTAAAAACAGCCACTGAAGATATGTTGAAAACTTTTGAACAAACTGAAAAAATAGATTTTCAAACATTGCAAACAATATCTAAAGAATTCGGGGTTAAATCAGTGATTATTATTTCATGCTATGCTATAACTGACCGCTCTGCAACAAGAAGAGGTCTTTGGGAAGTACTTGAAATATCCAGTGCATTTAAGATTACATACCCGTTTAATCTTACAACAACAGCAGTGTTAACTGATACTATTAATAATGTTGTAATGTGGAGCAGTAAATACAATAAAACCGTTTCTGATTCCAACGGATATTTTTTGGCGCTAACTCAAGCCCAAGCAGCTTCTCACCTTGAAAGGATTAAACAGTATTTCAAGAATAACGTTGCACAAAACATCAGCCAAAATGTTCATCTTAGATTTTTCCCAAAAGAAGTCAGAACATTTAATACAAAACCTACAACTCAGAACAGCAACGAAGTACAAGAAAAACAATTTATCCCAAATGCCTTAGAAAATTTATCAAAACCTAAAATAATACAGGAAATTGATGAAGCACAATCTAATACCGCATCTCCTGAAGATGATTTTATATTTGAGTTTTAATGACCGAAAATTTTTGTTATACGAACTACATTATCAACTTCAGCATGGATTTTCGGATCGAGTTTTAACATTTCTGACAACATACAATCGACCCTGTGGCAGCTATCAACCAAGTCAAAATATGCAATAATCATAACTATAGATATAAATATAAAAATATAGCGTTTTATCATAAATATATACTAATCCTTAAATAAAAACTTAAATCCGACAAAATAGTAATACGCATTTCTAACTTTAATTTTCTTAATAAACCGGTAAAAACAGTAGACGGACTACTTAAAGCAGTGCATAAAAACACCGCAAAAATCAGTGGACAAATCAGCGCCGATGCATCTAACGAAACAAATGATATTGCAAAGGCAAGCAGCGACGTCTTGCGTGCATATAAAGGTATTAAACCCAAGAAACTATTTGCAAACTTTGAAGAATTTCAAGCAAATTTCTTTATGAAACTTGAAACATATAAAGACTGCATACCACAAGGTTTATTTAAACAGATACAAACCTCTGCAAAACAAAATGATTTTTCTCTACTTTCTAAGGTCTCTGAATATTACTCAGAACTTAGCAGATGCAAAACACTTGCTGATATAAAAAATTCATACCCTGAAATACAAGTTCCACAAATGAATTTTAAAAAAGAAATAGCTGAAACCATACGCAGTGCCATTCCCAGAAGCATTTGTGATAAAGCGGCAACACTGCAAACGTTTGAAGAAAAACGAAGCTATATTGCAAAGTATTTGAATAGTGTCATATCAAAACAGGTAAATACCTGGGAAATACTGCCAGAATTTCGAAAAATAACGGCAACAGTAATTGAAGATATTGCTCAGGGAAAATTTATAGGAATAGATTTTGAGCCAAAAAATATTAAATTATACAACAATAAAATGCCGCTGCGTTTTAGATTTCTACACGTAGATAATCCTGAAGATGCAATGATAACAATGATAAAGCAGCACTATATTGATGGGAAAAATTTGACAGAAATTAAAGTCAATACAACAGACGGTAAAGAAATTTATGCACATCGACTTAATCAAAACGAAAGATTTAAAGAATTAGATAAACATTTTAGAATGTTTTTAAAGAACTCTGAAGAAAGTGCAGCACAATTCCGAAACTTGTCACAGCTTGATAAAGTTGATATCAGCTCTGCGATAATGACACAAACCTGGAAATCCAGTGGATTAAGGCGGGATTTGGGCAATGAAACAGCATACCTGAAAGATTGGAGTCTTATTAAACCTGTTTGGCATAAAACAATGTTTCCGGAGACAACTTTCTATCAAACAGATAAGTTAATTGATACGTATCTTGTAAATATGTTTAAAAATGGAAAAATTAATGATAATCATCCTAATCCCATTGAAAAATATCTTAAAGAACCATACATGGATAAAACAAAAATTATGCTATTGAAAAGATTGTATAAATCATCAAAAGATTTAGACATAGATCAAAAAATTCTTAAAAGTGCTTCATATATAGAGTTCAAGTCAAAATTTGATTTGGAGGCAATGAAAAAATCAATTGAAACACTTGAACAACATTATAAAAATGCATTTTTTAAAAGATTTTGGACTGATGAGCGTAAAATAAGATTTTCAAATGCTCTTAACACAAACATAGAAATAGCAAAAAGAAATATCGAAATATCAGACACAATTCTGACTAAAGCGATGGACTCTGTTTTTGAATTTATTGAATAATAAAACATATTCAGACTGTTATGTTTATAATAAAAAGACACTTAAAAAGTGTCTTTTTATGGTGCCGATGGCCGGGGTCGAACCGGCACGAGGGTTGAACCTCACAAGATTTTGAGTCTAGCACGTCTACCAATTCCATCACATCGGCTTATTAAATTCTCATAAAATCATTCTACTCCAAAAATAATATTTTTCAAGAACTTTTTAAAATTAGATTACTAATTTAGGTATAAACA
>CABUAQ010000084.1 GCA_902489575.1 uncultured bacterium | reverse complement strand
AATCGTCCAACTAGTTATACTATTAATGATGAAACTAATAATCCTATTGTAGCTGATGATATATTTGTCATTAATAGTTATGAAGATGAGTATTTTTCTCCTAATAGCGCAAAACTTATGGTGAAAAAGGATTTAAAAAAATCCTATGATGATGTTATGGAAAAAATTCAATTATCTCAATATTCTTTAGAGGAAGCGCTTAAGGAGTATTTTAACAGTAAAGAGGTGGATTTTGCGAAAGAGATTACTTCTCTTTATGGAAAAAGCTCTATTGATTTTTTGGAAACTATACTCAATAATGCTGAGAATGATTTATTTAAGCAAAATGAAATTTATCTAAATTTCAAGGAAATTTCATATACAGTTCTTTTTGATGAGAATATAAAAAAATTTTGTGCTGATCCTAAAAATATAGAAAAAATAGAAGATTATAGTAGGTGTTATGATGAGTTGTTGGCCGCTTCTCCTATTTTTAAAAGAGGTGTTTTTAGCCAGTATAATGCAGATGCTACAATTGCAAACCTCAATGAAAATAGATTTTTTGATGCAGAGCATGAAGTGATTCTAAACGGAATAGAAAAACCTATTTCGTCTGTTGCTGAATTACAAACTATTGTGCAAAATGAAAGAAATAAAATATTTAAAGATGATAAATTACATAAGAAATTTGATAAAATTGATGGAGAGTTAAATAAACGTGCATTATTTAAATTTAGGGGAATTATTGAGGCTCATCCAGAAATTATACCATTATTAAAAGATTTTGAAAACTTTAAAAAAAGAGTATTAGGTACAGCACTACGGTCTTGTCGAGAATTTGTATTGTCTGTTATTGACGAATATAAAAAATCCCAAACATTGATTGTAAAAATAAAGGAACAAGCAAAAAGTACTCGTTCACAGTGGGATAATGTTTTAGATATTTTTAAATCAAGATTTACGGTTCCTTTTAATATAGAAGTACCGAATATAGAAGATGTTGTTTTAAATAATGAACTTCCTGAGTTTAAATTTGAATATAGAGATTTAGAAACTGATGAAAAAGTTCCAATAGCTAGAAAAAATTTAGAAAAAATTTTAAGTCAAGGAGAAAAACGGGCATTATACTTGTTGAATATTATTAATGATTTAGAAGCAATTAAGCAGCAGAATAAATCTGTATTAATTATAACTGACGATATTGCCGAATCGTTTGATTATAAAAACAAGTATGCTATTTTAGAATATATACAAGATTTAGCATCTGATGAAAATTTGAATTTTATAATCTTAACTCATAATTTTGACTTTTTTAGAACATGCTCAGCTAGAATGAGGGAAATGATAAACCCTCGTATGGTTTCTAGAGAAAAAGGAGCTTTGAAAATAGAAAATCCCCGTTATGTCTTTAAGAATCCCTTTTCGGAGATTAAAAAAGGAATCTATAAAAATAATGATAATGACATTATTACCGCAATTCCTTTTATAAGAAATCTTATAGAATATGCAAATAGTATGGAGGATGAAAATTATAAAAAATTAACATCGCTATTGCATATAAAGAAAGATACTTTCAATATTACGATTAAGGACTTAGAAAGCATATTTAAAAAATCCGTAACGTTTAGCGAAGAATTGAACTTTTCAAATGGTCGTGAAGATGAAAAAGTTTATGACTTGATTATAAAAACAGCCAAAAATATTGTAAAGAGTGGAGAATCTTCTATTGATTTAGATGGAAAAATTATATTATCAATGGCTATTCGTTTGTTAGCTGAGCGTTTTATGATAAATGAAATTGCTGTGGTTGACAAATCTGGTAATGTTTTGGAAGAAGTATATAAACAAAATAATCAGACAGGAAAATTATTAGGACAATATAAAAAACTATGTCCCGAACAGTATGATAATATCTTGCTAATGAACAAAGTATCATTGATGTCTTCGGAAAATATTCATATTAACTCATTTATGTTTGAGCCAATTATTGATATGTCAATAAAATCTCTTGTTGATTTGTTTGGAAGAGTATCTATTATTGCTTGATATAAAATATTTGAAAGTATTTAAGAATAAAAATGGCTTATTATGCTAAAGAAATACATATTCCAGAATTAGGATTGACTATATATCCTAAGATTGAAACAACAGTGACACATACACAATCTATTTTTGAATTTTATAATGCCAAGGCTTTTTATCGGGGTGTTATAAAAGAAAATTTAAAAGATTTTTATCAAGATCCTGCAAATGCAAGAAAAGCAATAAATGCGTGCATTACATTATATCACTTAGCTGATTGGTATTGGGTGAATGATAAAAACAAGAGAGAAAAACAAAAGGAAATTCCTCATAGCTTGGCTTTATCAAATATTGCTAATGGTTCAAAACATTTTAATCCACAAAAATGTTATCAATCAGGAAAAGTTGAAGGAACAGACATTCCCGAAACCCTTACGCTTAATAGTGATAATGAAATTATTAAAATTGAAGATATGTTGAAAGAAATTGAAAAGTTTTGGGATAATAAAATTTTATCATCTAAATAACTCGGAAACTGTGAGTTAAGCATCACCAATATAAACAGCGCTCTTTTTAGGGCGCTGTTTTGCTATGTAAACCAAGGCTTTCAGCGAGTTCGAATGTCTATTTTTTGAAAATAGCATTTGGGGAAGATTTTACGAACGTGTTAGTCTGAAATTTTTTATTTTCCAAAGAGTTGTTCTGATTTAAAATTGAAATCCTCTAATTTTAAAAATTAGAGGATTTACGATACATGATTGCTTTGGGAAATAAGTAAGGAATGAAGTATTTTCTAACTTTATAAGTGTAGATATTATCATTGCTGGGTATAAAAAGCCGGGAACTCGGATAATAATATCCGTTCATTATATATGTTTCTCCCACGTTTGTTTGTGATGGCGCAATAATGGTGGCTTTATAGGATATGCCATTTATCAATACTTCTCCTAAAAAACATAATTCGGCAACACTGTCATCAAGTTGAAAAAAACTGTAACGCTTCCGAAAGCTGAGAGATTTGTTTAATACTTTTATCATTACGGGTTGAGGACCGTTTAGAAATTTTTTTAATAATTTTTTTTGTTCTACTGTTTTTCGATATATTTGTATACCCAAAAAACACAACATGAGACCTAGTAATATTTTCATACGCATAATTATTAATTTTATTATGCATAGCTTAGCTTTGTTAGGAATAAAGTCAAGTAAATTCCGTTCGTAAACTATGAGTTAAGCATCACCAGTTAATAAAAAAACACCCTTTTTATCGAGGGTGTTTTTTTTATCAGGTAATACCCAAACCAGTCGAGCATCGCCGGAGGTTTGCTCTCTTGGCTGGGATCCGAATTTTCATAATTTCGCATCGGTTGCTGTCGCTTTCCTTGCTCAATAATGAAAACCAGGGGTACGGAACGTGAAAAGCCTGATATCGGTCAGCCTTTTCATCCTACCACGGCGTTGGGATCACCAATGCAAGCGGCAGCCTGAAAAATGGCTGCTTTTTCTTTACTTTTTCAGTCATCTATATATAATCACTGCAAAATTTAATTATGATGTTTAACAATTTAAAATATTATTATGTATGGATGGTTTATTAGGTTTTCTTAATTCAATTTGGAATTTCCTAAATTCTTTTGGGATTCCGCTGACTATTGTTGTTGTCGGTATTGTTTATTTTGCAGTAGTGTATTATAAGGCTAATCGTGTTGTTGATAAACATCGTAAAGATGTTCAACAAAAGATTGTTAGTGATGCCTATGCTGACTATATTCACAAAAAATATAGTAAAGACGAATAAGAAGCTGATTTGTGAACCATGGGCTAAGCATCACCAATGCAAACGGCAGGTATTGAAACTGCCGTTTTTCTTTTATAAATCAGTTGCTTAACTGAGTTCGATTAAAAAACGTGTTTGGGGAGAAGTTTCCGAACTCGTTTATATAAAAAGCTTTACATTTGTTTTGGGGTATTTATAATCATGGCAAAATTATATGATTATGTTTAACAATTTTAAATTTTTATTATGGAAACAAATATGATTGATAGATGTCTTGCAAAAGTAGAGGCGGGAAATGTGGTCAAGCGCTATATTTGTGAAGAATTGTTGTTTTTTTATACCTTATGGGAAAAAAAGAAGCACACGTCTGGATGGTTTAAAGGTGCATTTGGAAGAAAACGAGAGAATGTTTGGTTCTTGTTTAAAATTTGTTCTTCAAGTTATGTCGATAATAGTCAGGATAATCTTTTTCAGATATTTAATGACTGGAGGTATAAAGAAGCTTTGAGAAACTTTCGCAGAACAGAGTTATCTTTTTTATGTGAACCGCATCCTGTGAAGTTAGGTGGTTATAATTGTTCCAACCCTTGTATTTATGGGGCAAAGTTTAAATGGGACGAGGCTGATTTGGATTTTAGCTGGGCGTCATTGGAAACTATCGTGAAAGTAATCGAAACTTCGGAAATGCTGTCAGCTTATGCTGCAATGATTAAAATTTGTGTTCAAAAGTTTACGGAAGATGATGACTATTTTAATACAAAACATCCGGTTCCTTCAGAGTGTTTCATCGGTTCAACTGTTGGCTTTTGGGATATGTAAGGTCAGAAAGCGGTAATTTGTATATCCGGTTTCATCAATAAAAAAATCCTCTGTTTTACAGAGGATTTTTTTATTGATGTTTATCTTATCCAGTTGATGTCTTTTTTTACGACTTTGGCCGGGTTTCCCGCGATCATCAGGTTATTTTCCGGAAATTTTTTAACGACGACACTTCCGGCGCCGATTATACAGTCAGAGCCAATTTCCGAGTTTTTAAGAATTATTGCGCGCATTCCGATCCAGACGTGGTCTCCGATTATTACTTGTTGAGGATGGTTGGTAATTTCTCCGGATTTGTTTATGATGTCATGCGCATCGTTGTCACGGATTGTAACGTCGGAAGCCAGCATGCAATCTTTGCCGAGGATTATTTTGCCGCCTTTTGAACAGAGGAAAGCTTTGTTTATCATGGAAGTATCCTGTCCGATTTTGACGTAACCTCCGTCCAGTATTTTTACCATGGAGTTTTTGATATAATTTTTGGAGCCTTCAAAAATGAAAGTTCCGCAGTTTCCTTCAATCCAGACGCTAAAGTCGGTGAAATCCGTCGGGGTATTGATGATGACTTTGTTGCAATTGCCGATTATGGTCAACTCAAGTCCTTTAATCTTTTTTATTTTTTTACCGTTTTCATCAAGAAAGGTGATTTCATTATTTTGGCCGTGTACTTTCATCGGGCGATCCTTTGTGTGAATTTTATTCTGAATCATTTTATATGAATGTTTGTAAAAAGCAGATTAATAATAAAAAAGATTATTTTCTTTTAGAAAAAATTATATTGAAAGCATATGCATTATATATTATAATGTAAAGCAGTAAAATGCTTTTGAAAGGCGGTATAATATGACGGCAGTTAATTATTCTTTAATAATAGTTGTAAATGAGATGCTTCGAAGGAAAAGATTGCAGAGAGAGGCGGAGGAACGTGCACGCAGGATAGCACAGGAAACGGCTGAATATAACCGAATAAAAGAAAGTGTGTTGAAAAAGGCATCTGAGCCGGAAAAAGTTCTGGCAACTTATTCTAACGGGCAAGTTAAGGAGAAAACCGCATACGGTTATCATTATGAATATTATGAAGACGGCAAGACAAAAAGTGTTACGAATGTTACCGGTACGATACAGGAATATGATGAGGAAGGAACGTTAAGACGGGAGTTTATTCCCTATGGCGGTGAATATATCTATGATTCATTGGGGCGTCTTATTAAGGAAAAAGACTCTTTGGGAGCAAAAGAATATTTTTACTATGGTGACAGTCATTGCAAAGAACATGTGATAGTTAAAGACGAAACAGACGAAATAACCTCATATCGGCATCTGACAAAAGAAGGCCGGGACAACACGGAAGACTATTTGCACAGATTGGAGAAGATAAAACGTTTAAAAGATATTGTGGCAAAAAAATATGGCCGAGAAGAAGACAAAGACGGAAATGTTTCGTATGATATGACGAAAGACACTTCAAAAGGGAGCGTTTTAACTTTTAAAGACAGAATGTTGGCAAGAGTAAAAGAGGCATTTGAAAAATAAATACTATTTGTAAATTTTGAGGCAGACTGAACAAAACGATTTGTCGGAATATCGGAACGGCACCTTGTTAAAGGTGCCGTTTAAAAATGATAAATTCATCTGAATTAATAGTTCAGCCAGATTATCTTGTTTTTTTGTTTCTTATTTGCTTTGAATACCTTATAGGAAAGGAAAAGCAACAGAATGCTCCAGCAGGCATAAAAAACAATGCCGCCGATGACCAGAGGATGTTCAAGTTTTTGAAATTTGGCGGCCGCATAGAAAAGGAGTATTGTGTTGGCAGCCAGCGGCCATAAATAAAAGCACATTATCCATCGAATGATGTTTTGATGTGTTTTGTAAGCGGCTATTGCTTCTTCGGTTTCTGCATACAAATAAGCATGTTGCTTTTCGTAAATGTCAATTACCGGATAGCGGCTTTCCTGCGGGGGTATGCCAAATCGAATTTGAAACAGGTCAATTGCCTGATTAATCGCTTGTTGTTCCATAATGATATTTTTTAATGGTTAGACATAATACTTTATTATCGGTGTTATTTATAGAATATATTTGTTTTTTTATCAAGGGTAATGGTGATGTGGCGGCTGTTTGGATTATACGGTTATAATTTTGATGATTTTTGAGCCGGTGAAAATATTCTTTACTGTAAATCGTAATTGTTTATGATGTTCGGAAAGGGAGAAAACGGACGAGACCGTTAGTTTGCGGATTTTTGACGGGAGGAGAATAACATGTTTTATAAAACAGATTATAATTCGCCGGTCGGCAATATTACTTTGGGAGCCGACGGAGAACATATTGTGGGGTTATGGATAAAAGGGCAAAAATATTTTGCCGATACGGTCAAGGAAAAAATGTTTCAAAATGATGATTTACCGGTGTTTCAGAAGGCGAAGAACTGGCTGGACAGGTATTTTCGCGGCGAAAAACCGGAAATTTCCGAACTGCCGCTGGCTCCGAAGGGCGGGGAGTTCAGGCAGATGGTTTGGAAGATTCTTTGTGAAATTCCTTCGGGACAGGTGTGGACCTACGGCGGGATAGCCGCGATAATTGCTGCAAGAACGGGAAAGAAAACAATGTCGGCGCAGGCTGTCGGCGGTGCCGTCGGGCATAATCCGATTTCAATTATCATTCCCTGCCACCGAGTAGTAGGCAGCAACGGCAGTTTAACGGGATATGCCGGCGGTTTGGAAACCAAAATCAAATTGTTGGAGCTCGAAGGCGTTGATATGTCCGGCCTGTTTCGCCCACAAAAGGGGACCGCTTTATAGGCTGCGGGTATTGGGCCGCGAATATCTTACAGGCTTTTATTGACAAAAATTAAAAGATTGACTGTTGCTGAAAATTCGAATATACAAGTGATAAACAATTATTATCATGAGTGAAAGTATTATTTATTTGTCTAATTAACACTTATTCAGATGAACACAAATTTATCTAAATTTGATTTAATCGCCTCAATGATGAAGCGGTTAGATGTCAGTCCGAGTGCTCTGACGATGAACTGGCTGCAAGAGCAAGTGCTGTCTTTTGCCTGTTTGGCCCGGAGTTCGCATCAAGACGAGCCGGAACAGCGTTTAGTCGGAACTTTTGTTTCTTTGGAGCTGCTTCCTGCGGCTGCCGGACATGCTGTTTTGTTACCGCGGGAGGAAGAGGTTGCTTCAAGTTCCGCAGAGGTACAGGTGCCGCAGATTTTCGGTTCTCAGAACAAAGAGGCGGAACAAAAGCTTTCGGCCGATGATCCTTCCGGAAAAAATGTTTTCTATGACGGAGACTGGGGCGAGCCGGGCAGAGAGTTTGAGCTCAATGCCGAGACAGTCTTTTCGGTCAGATGCGGTATGTTTGCCTATGTGCAGGGGGCGAAAGTTATTATCAGCCCCAACCCCTTGTCTCAAAAACAACTGCGGGGACAAAATCTTGTTCCTGCGGGAGTGCTTTTTGACCGGCAGGAAGACAAGCTGCTGGCCTTAAGGGTTTGCGAACCGCGCAGCGGATACGGAAGAGCTTTGAAAAAGCTGCCGTCCGGCTGTCGTTTCCCGTGTCATGAAGACTGTGAAAAGATGTTTGTTTATCAGGAGCTTCTGCATGAGGCGTTCAGAAAACAGCATATCAATTTCAGAGGCATGGAAAAGTTTTTCTATGAGGCACAGGATTGTCCGAAAACGACAGCCTGTATTTTCAACCTGAAACAGGGAACGACGGAAAAGCTGCCGGCAAAATCTGCCGTGTCGGGTTCATATTGCGTGAGGGTACTTAATATCAATTAAAATCAAAAAAAAAGATATGGAGCAGAGAAATTTATCCGACGCCGTGCTGATAAATGACATGGCGCAAAAGCTTGGGATATCTCCTTTAGATATTTTTATGAACTGGATAACGACCGGGGAAATAAAAAATATAACCGTC
>CABUAQ010000083.1 GCA_902489575.1 uncultured bacterium | reverse complement strand
GTGTTGCAAATATGAAAAAAGGTTTTACATTGGCGGAAGTATTGATTACACTTGGTATTATTGGAGTTGTTGCAGCTATTACTATTCCTGGTTTGATAACAAATTATAAAGCCAATAAGATGCGTTCTCAATTTTTGAAAACATATTCTGTAATTCAACAGGCTTTTAAGTTAATGGAAGGTGATGATGTGTCATTAAATCCCGCAGATTATCCATCAAAGCCGGATACCTTGTTTTATAAAACTTTTAGTAAATATTTACAGGCTCCCCTTGATTGTGGAAATTATTACGAGGGGTTTAAAAATTCACCTTGTTTTAATATGCGAACTGCGTCTTACAAAAATCTCAATGGTACAGCTAATTACCCAAATTCCGAACTAGATGCAGGACAATTATTATTGCAGGATGGGACATTATTACTCTTTAATTTTAACGGTAGTGTTTTGCATGTTTTCTTTGATTTAAATGGTTATAATGGAAAACCAAATAGACTTGGATATGATTTATTTGCGTTAGAGTTTAGAGAGGGTAAAATTTCAGTAAGCGGTGAACTCGGTACAACTTATCAAGATATGGATAAATATTGCAATACAAAGTCAGGTGGCAGTTATAATGGTATTGGATGTGCACAAAAAGCTAAAGAAAATTCAGATTATTTTAAATTTATAGTAAAAAGTATAAAATAATAAAAAGCCGAAGATTTAATCTTCGGCAGTCATTTTCACACTTCATAAATTTTTATTTAGGGGATTTTATTTTTACACTTCACACTTTCGAGTTTCTAATATTTTAGGTTGTAACTTTACCGGTAGCAAAGGATAATGCTGCAGCTATGCCAGCTGCAATTAATCCTATCATTTTAGCTTTTCCGCTTTTGCAGGCTTTTGCAATTCCGCCAAATGCGGCACCTACTGCTGCTGCACCTGTTAATCGTCCTGCATTTTGTTTAACTTTTTCTTCGGCTCCTACCGGTGCTCCTGTTATAGTCGAAATATTATCTTCTGCGGATTTTCTATAACCTGTACTGAATAATGTTGATTGTAAAAATCCTTGAGTGAATGAGCTGTGACCGTGTTCTCTTAAGTCATCAACAAGAGATTTGCCGCCGTTCATTTGAGTATATAAGCTTTTTGCCCTAGCCTCAATTTCTTCTTTTGCTCCGGGCCCGTACGCTGCAGCTACTGCATTTACATAATTTTTGTATGCTTCTTTTACTTGCCCTTGTTCATTATTTACAATTTTGTCTTTAAGAACAGAGGCTGCACCTTTAATTCTTTCAAGTGACGCATTAATCTTTAAATCTGCGTTTCTCTGCATTACTTGTTGGTCAATGTTATATCCAATGTAGAACTTTTGATAATCTTTCATGTTATCGAAATAATTTCGATTATTACCCATTCCAAATCCTGGTGCGAATGGCATTATACCCATTCCGTATCCGTCGAAGATACTGCCGCTCATACCCATCATACCAGGCATCGGATATGTTCCGTAATCCAAATCAAAATCTTCCATTCCGGTTATATAGTACGGATTATATTGAAAATTTCCTGACGGTGTAACACCGTTAATTCCGTTAGACATTCTAACCTCCACAAAATATTAACCTTTAACCTACCTTACTTATATAAAAAAAATTTACTTTCAAAAATTGCTTTATTTAAATTTTATGTAACATATTGTTACATTGTTTAGTTGATGTAATGGGTAGTAAATTTCATTATTATGATTAAGTATAACTATAGGTGTGAAATTGAAGAAACTATTATCGGCTTTATTTTCAATATTTGTAATTGCTGCAATTTGTGTTGCTGTGTACTTCAACCAACAATTTGCATTGCGTCAGCTTGATAAAGTTAAGGGCATGTATTACGTATATAAAGGGGATAAAGCCTATTCTCAAATGAATATGCAGGATGCAATCGGTTATTATAATCGGGGATTGGATTTATATCCTCAGCATTACAGTGCCTGGTATAATCTGGGAAATATTTATGTTGCTTATGAAGATTACCATTCTGCGCTATATGCGTATTCTCAGGCATTTAAGCATAATCCAAGGATGATGATTGCGAGAATGAATTATGGGATTATTGCGTCAGAAAGGCTTGGCGATTTTGATACTGCAATTGAGCAATATAGGAAAGTTATCGATACAAAAAGAACTTTGCTGTCTATTCCTTATGTATATGATAACAGGGTTAGTTTTGTCGAGAATAAAGCAATTGCTTATTATAATATTGGGGTTACATATAGGTTAAAATCTCTTTATGCAAATGAGGATTGGGAAGCTAGAAGGAAAAGCCTGTCAAAAGCCATTGAAGCATACCAGCATTCTGTTGAACTTAACCCAAATAATTATGATGCACAATATAATTTAGGCGTAGCTTATCATACTGTTGGAGATTATGAACGTGCCGGAAGATGCTATTGTAAAGCTATAAATTCTGCTCCAATGAATTATGAAGCACATTATAATCTTGCATTACTGTTAAAGAAATTAAAGCATTACAAAGAAGCTTATGAAGAAATAGACAAAGCAACTACTTTGATTACTGCACTTGATGGGAATTCTGCTACACAGCAGTATGTTGCGATGGTAATGAACGATATTACGCGAAATTTACATCAAAATCCTGAATACAGGCACCGTTTGGAAATGATTTTGGAAGATGAAAAAAGGAAAACCGCACAACATATGGTCAAAGATAAAAAAGAGCTTAAATCAACACTAAAGAAGGAAGATAAAATTGGTGAAACAATAACTTCTAAAGGTATAAATTTTGTAAATGGAAAAATTGTAGCAACCGAAGAATTAGATCAGGCTATGCTTGAGAATTTCGGGAAATGTTCAGCAGAATATCTTTTTAATAGATTAGAGGAAGATTATTAAAGTTTTTATAACTCATGCCGATAACTTAATATAGATACATCATAATGCACGCAGAAGGTAAAGATGATATTATTAATGTAAAAGGATGTGGAGCATGAGAGTTCCGGCAATAAATTTTAATAATCCTAATGGTTACAGGTTAAAAACTTCAACTGATAGAACTTCTGCCTGCAATACAGTATCGGGAAGTAATTCACAAATTCAGGATTTACAGGGCATGCCATATATTTATCCGGTATCGTTTACATCTATTCAAAACTCTTCAAAGTTGAGGATACTGTTTAGCTATGGACTTCCTTGCATGTATAGCGGGATTGAAATGATTGATCCAAAACTTTTAACAAGATGGATGAAGAACAAGTTATTTAATCGCCCTGCAATCCAGGTTCTTGAAGTTTTGGAACCTCACAGGAAAAGTATTATCGGGATAGAATCTAAGGTTTTAGATATTATAAAAGATCGTGCATTAATCCATCCTGAAAAAAATATTAAAGAACTTTTGCAAGAAGTTGAACCGATATTTAAAAGAAGGCTTCGCAAAAAACAAGCTCCTATTTTTCATGAGTTAACTGAAGCTTCATACTCTCTTCCGGAATCTCATAGATATAAGTTTAAGCTTTTAATGGCTGAAACAGATAAAAAGTTGAATGAAAAACCTATTATGATACCATTTAGTTCATACGAATTTAAGTATAAATTATCAAAGATTAAAGACGATATTTTAAATGGTCAGGATATCAAATCTAAAAAGGTTATGAATAAACTTATAAAAGAGGCAAAACGGTTTTCAAATACTACAAACGTGAGGACAATGGAAAACCAGCAGAAAGTTTTAGGATTTTTAGAATATATATGGAAGAAATCTGTTTTAAAGAATAATGTTCAGTTAAAGGAGCTTTTTGAGACATCAAAATCAAGATTATCCAGAGAAGAACTTATCGTGCCATTCTCCAGAAAATCTTTTATTTATGATTTAGCAAAACTTTTGGAGACTGTTCCAAATAAAGCTTTACAGGAAAAAATGCTTACAATAGCTCAAAAGCTTCCGACATCACAAGAAAGTACTTCTGCTTATATTTTGAAAGTTGCTTCAGAACCTGTTGATAAGATTGGACATAGGCTTATTTGGCCGTCATTAGCTTCTGTTGAACATATTTTTCCAAGATCAGAAGGCGGGTTAGATATGATGGCAAATTTTGGAGGAGCAACAACTCGAGAAAATTCTACAAGAAAAAGTATTGACTTTGTAACTCAATTAAAACTTCGTCCGCAAACTCCAGAATTTTGTCAAAAATATGTTGACAGGCTTATTGATCTTTATCATAAAGGGATTTTTGCACGTCATAACATCAGCCCTAAATATATTGTAGATTTCAAGAATACAATTTATTCTCAATCTAAGCATAGAGTTAATTTAGACATTTCAGAGTTATATTCTCATTCAAAATCTTATTCGTAATATTTTGTAACACTAAAGTTTAAAATATTAAAGATTGATATGTTTTGTGTCGTACTAATCAATTATATGAAAGATTAGTTAATGAAAGGACTGAGTTACGATGTCAGATTTAGATGTAGGAAAATTTGGTAAAAAGGGTGTTGATTTATCAAATTATGGCGCAGGACTCAAAAAAGAAGATTTAAAATCTAAAGAGCAAAAGTCTATTTTTGATGCAATTGATTCTGATGGCAATGGTATTATTGACGAAACAGAAATGAAGAAATTCAAAGATGAGTTAGATTCTTCTGAGGATAATCATGTTTCCGGTAAAGAGGCAAAGGCTTTTTTAAAAAATAATAACCTAAAAGGCATTAATAAGAAAGAAATTTTAAAATTTTTATCAGAATATGCTTTGAATACTCAAGATGTAAAACAGGCCAAAGTTATTGAACAAAATGGTAAGAAATCTGTTCAAATAATTTACAATGACGGTTCTGAGGAGGTCGTAAATCATGACAGGTCTTCTGTGGTAATTTCAACTGACCAGAACAAAATGACAACTAAAAGATTTTTGGATGAAAATAAAAATCTTGTTAAGCAACAAACCATAACTCAACAAGGGGATACAACTGAAACCGAGTATGCTCCGGATGGGAAAACTCCTATAAAGACAGTTTCAACTTCAAAAGAAACAGGTTCAGTAACAACTGTTGTTTATAATAAAAATGGGGAGCCTGTATCAAAAGAGGTTTTAGCAGGTGCAACAGTTCATAATTATATTATGGATGAAGATGGCAATGAAGTACTAACATCAAAAGTGGAAAATAAAGGACTTCCTGCAAAAGAACGAAAAACTGAATACACATACAATGAAGACGGCACAGTTAGTGTAAATATTTCACAAGCAGGTAAAACTACGGTTCAACAGCTAAAAGACGGTAAAGTCTTATCATCTGAATCCGTTGAAGGAAATGTTAAAACTGTTTCAACCTATGCGCAAGATGGTTCAAGAATTGAAGTTTCAACAGATGAAAACGGTAATGAAATTACAACTTCGTACAATGCGGAAGGAAAGAGACTTTCTCAAACAAAAACTGTTGGTGGAAGGACTTATACTGTAGAGTATGATGGAAATGGTAATACAAAAGTTGTTTTACAAAATGGTGAAAGTATCGAAGCTCTTGCTAAACATTTTGGTTCAACAAAACAGCAAGTATTAGAAGCAAATGGCGGTAAAATCCGTGGTTGGGCGGGTGATGATGTTGTTGTTCCGGGTGAATTGGAAGCTGATGATAAAAGACTTCAAAACAGACAAACAGCGCAAGAAGCTAAAGACGCTTACGCTGAAGTTGCCGAACAAATCCGCCGGGAAGAAGAACAAGCTAAAGCCAGAAAGAAAATCTCACTTAAAGCAAAACATGATACCTTTGAGGAAGTTGCCAGAGCTTCATTTGAAAATGAGGGCATTACTCCAAACAAACGTCAGATGAAACAGCGCATAGAGGAAATAAAGAAAAATAATCCTGATTTGAAAGATGGAGAATTAAAAGGAAAACGGATTACTGTTCCTGTAGCTCCTGAAATTTACAAAAATGTTGTTGATGCTGGTAATAAGAGAAAACAAAAAGAAGCAGAGAAACTTCATGCAGCTCAAGCAAAATCAGAAGCGAATCAGATTGTAAAAGACTTGAAAACTGCGGCAAAAATCGGTGACAAAGGCACCGGTATTGGGCTTGGAACTGATATGGAATTATTAAAGAAAACAATTTCAAGTATAAAAGATCCTAAAGTTTTAGTCGAAGTTGAACGTCAAATTGCAGATATACCCGGCAAGGTATACGGTAAACGTTATGAGGCTGATAATACGCATTCGGCATTGGAAACTTTTTTAGCTTCTGAAGTTAGTGATGAAGAAGTAAATGAGTTTATAAATACATTATTAAAAAATGGTGCTATGACAGATAAGGCTGCGACAGACGCTAAGGCCAGAATGGCTGTAAGACTTATCACAGATGGCGGAGATGGAATGGGTACTGATTGTGATAAGATTAAATCGGGTATCAAAGTTATTGATAGTCCTGAGGTGTTAGAGGCTGTTAATGATTTAATTAGTAAACATTCATCCGGATGGGGTTTATGGACAAAATCAAGCTCTCTTCAAGATTATCTTGACGGTGAAATGTGGGATTCTGAAATAAAATATTTAAATGGCTTGATGGCAGAACAGGGCGCGATTACCGGTGAAGAAAAAACTGAAACTGCATATGATTTGCTTCGCGAGGCTGTTGAAGGTGCCGGAACAAATATTGAATATATGAAAAAGGCCATTCAAACAGTTAAAACCCCTCAGGAAAGACAAGATTTAGAAAAGAAACTTGATGCTTATCTCAAAGAAAAAGGTATTGAAAGACAATATCCAGGACAAAGCAGTTTACAGGCTATAATGTATGACGAATGTGATGGTTTTGGCGGTATTGGCGTAAATCATGAAGAAATTACAAAATTTAATGAAATGATGATAAAGCAAGGTGCCTATACTGAACAAGAGGCCCAATCAATCAGAGCGGAGCAGGCAGCACTTCAAATGAGTGAGGGTAACTATTCTAATATAGAAGAAGCTGTAAAAAATATCAAAGATCCTGCTGTATTGACCAAAATGGAGACAATTCTAAAATCTAAAGGATTAGGTTCTGTAGAGGATGTAATTTCTAAAAATCTTTCAGATTCTGATGCTATGAAAGTCCGTGGATTTATGGCAATTAATGGGCTTGTTCCGGCGTCAGAGGCTGCGCCTATTGTATTAGAATTAATTAAAAGCGGAGATTTTGATAATATTGCCATAGGTTTGAGCGCAATCAGGTCTTCTGAAGTTGCAGAATCTGTTGATAAAAATTTAAAAGCACAAGGTTCATCTTTATCTGAAGTTTTGACAAAGTTTAATAAAGATAAAGATGAATATGCCGCAAAATCAAAATTGTGGAACAGCTTATCCAAGGCTTTAGTATTTGTTGGAGCAGGCCCTTTAGCGTCATACATTTCTGATGAATACAAAGAAAATACTGACATGGCAAATCATTTGTACGTTGAAGGTAAAGATACAATTAATTTAACTGATGAGCAGAAAAATAACTATTCAGATGTTGTCGGAATTTTTGACGACTCTATAACAAATGCAAAAGGTCAAATGCAGGATGTTAAAGATTCAGAGGGTGCTGTTTCGTATATAATCAATTCTGTTCGTGATCAAGCCGGATTTTTAGGTACAACAAGAGCAGATATTTCTGACAGGTTAAAGTACGATGAAGAATCACAAAGATTATATAAATTAGCAGCCGAAGGCAAATTAACAAGAATCGATGATTCAGGAAATGTTGTGCCAGTCACTTTTGAAGAAATCTTTAAAGAACGTCAGGGTGTTGACTATGACAAAGCAAAAATTGACGAAGTAAAAAATCAAAGTCAAAATATGATGGCATTATCTGTGATATCAAAAACTCTTGATGATACTTTATATAGGCTTGACAGGGCAGAAAGGCAGGGTACTGCAGAAGCTTTAACTACAGGTGTTTTATCTTCGTTAGAAACAATTAAACAATTATCTGGCAGACAAGATGTTTCTGTTGCCGGATATGAGGTTAAAAACGGAAAAATCTATAAAGATGGTAAACTTGCAACTCTGAGTGATTTGAAAGGTTTGAATTCCTTATTAAAATCTCAAATTCAACAATCATATGCAGATGCTGTTGGTGTAACTATTCCGGAGGGGGCTTCTGACAGCAAGATTGAAGAAATGTTGAGAGATGGTTACGAAGCTAAAATGGAAAGTTTCAAAGGTTTGTATAAAGAAGCCTTTGGAAAAGATGCTCCGGATGAAATGATTAACAGCTATGTAACTGCACAGTCATACGGTAAAATGGCAGTTAATGCGGTTGTTGTTCTCGGGGCTGTCATAGCTGCTCCATTTACAGGGGGCGGAACTTTGGCTGTCGCAGCTGCAGCAGGAGGGGCTTCTATTACATTAAGCGGTTTGGAAGCTTCAACAGATGCTGATGGTTGGACTGATAATGAAATTGCTGATAATGCTTCTCAAGCTTTAGTCGATGGTGCATTAACCGCATTAGGTTTCAAGGTTGGTCAATATGCTGATGAGGTTGCAAAAGCAGGAAAAATTATTTCAAAATTGAAGGCAATGGGTTACGAAGTTTCATCAGATATGGCATCTTCAACTCTGGCTGAACTTATTCAAAACAACGGACAGATTTCAAAAGACGGATTTATTAATAATATGATATTCTCAATTGCTGGTAATGCTGCAGGAAGAATATTTTCACAAGGTGCCGGCAAAACCGGTGGAGCAACAGATGGCGGTAACGGCGGCAAAACCGGTGGAGTAACAGATGGCGGTAACGGCGGCAAAACCGGCGGAGTAACAGATGGCGGTAACGGCGGTAAAACCGGTGGAGCAACAGATGGTGGTAACG
>CABUAQ010000082.1 GCA_902489575.1 uncultured bacterium | reverse complement strand
AAAATTAGTGCTTGTAGCATTGTTTAATTCTTTATTTGATAATAATTGTGCTGATTCGGCTTTTTTAGCACGGATTTTTCTTGTCAGTGCAAAGTTTAAAGGTGGCAGAACAAATCCCATAATTACGGTTGGAATAACTGTTGCCGCAACAAATTTTTTAGTTAAAAGTTTTTCAAAAATACCTTTGTTTTCTTTTACTTTAATAAGGTCGGCTACAGCTTTTTGAACTTCTTCTGATTTAATATTTTTGAATTTATTTATATTATACTCAATACCTTGAAGTGCGTTTTTACCGAATTTTTCCTCCTCTTTGAATAAATTTAAGTTAACATTGGGGTTAAAACCTTTTTTAGTTATAAATTTATCCACAACATATTCTGTAGCAGGAATTCCGCCCAGCCAAATTGCTGATGTCACGTATTCATCCAGGGTTTTTTCTCTTGTTGCATCGTTGGCAAGTTCTTTCGACTCTTTAAGATTTTCTTTTCTTGCAATAAGTATTTTGGAAGGAGCTTCTATACATAAGTCCCTCACCATCAACGGGTAAATGCTGCTGTTATTGCCGATTGCTGATATTATATTTGTTACTGTCATAAATTTTAACCTCAATTCTTTAACTAAAAAACAACTTCTATCGCTCTTTTTATCCTGAAGAAGTTGTTTATAAGAATTGATTTTATTTTTTATTTCCTTATTTTACAAGCGCATTACCAATCCTACAACCCCTTCAGGTTGATATGATGGTTTTGATGATGTTTTTGTAAAATATTTATATTCATAATGTTTGCCTTTTGCTTTATTATTACACAGATAGTTTTAAATGTAAATACTTCTAATATAAAGCTGCTAAAAAATATATTTGCTAATTTGCGAAGGTATTGTAAAGTAATTTAACTTTTTCTTCTTCCGATGTTGAAAAAAGAATTGTTTTTTCTTTTGAGGTTTCTCCTTTTAGAATTTTTATTGATGTTTTTGGAATTTTAAAATTTTTTGATAGAAATTCAATGACCGATTTATTTGCTTTACCGTCGACAGGTTGAGCAGTAATTTTTATTTTAATATTGTTCCCATCTTTAATAATTTCATTTCGTTTTGCGTTTGGAGAAATTTTAATATTTACAATTATTCCATCGGTAGTTTGTCTAATCATAAATTAAATATATCATTAATTTGCATAATTCAAAAATATATTTTCAGTTTTGTCTAATCTTTTTATATGAAATTTTTCATATTTTCTTGCTAATCATTAATATAATATATATCATTATTTTATTATGTCAGACATAAAAACATTTAAAGAAATAAAAGATTTGTTGATTTGTCAAAAGCATTCGGAAGAAGATATAGCACTTGTAGAAAAGGCTTACAAGTTTGCGAAAAAACTTCACGATGGACAATTTAGAGTTTCCGGTGAACCGTATATTATTCATCCGTGTGAAGTTGCAAAAATTCTTGCAGGATTGGAGGTTGATACTCATACTCTTATTGCTGCGTTTTTGCATGATATTTTGGAAGATACTGATACTAAACCCGAAACTATAAAAGAAATGTTTGGGGAAGATGTTTTGACCCTTGTTCAGGGGGTAACAAAATTAGGTAAATTACAGTTTAAATCAAAAGAAGAAAGACAAGCTGAAAATTTTCGCCGATTATTTATTGCAATGGCAAATGATATAAGGGTAATTTTCTTAAAATTGGCAGACAGACTTCATAATATGAGGACCCTAAATTTTATGGAGGTTGCCAAACAAAAGAAAATAGCTCGAGAAACGCTGGATGTTTTTGCTCCGCTTGCAAATCGTTTAGGTATTTATAAGATAAAAGCGGAATTGGAGGATTTGTCTTTACGTTATTTAGAGCCTGAAAAGTACTATGAAATTGCACAATTGGTTGCTCAAACAAAAGCAGATCGCGAAGTTACGGTTAATATGCTTATTGATAAAATTTCGCAAGGGGTTGCTAAAAGTGGAATAAATGCTCAAATTACAGGAAGGGCAAAACATTATTATAGTATCTATGCAAAAATGAAACGCCAAAATATAGCATTTCACGATTTGTATGATATTACAGCGGTTCGTGTAATTGTAGATACCGTACGAGAATGTTATGAAGTTTTGGGGCTTATCCACTCTGAGTTTAAACCTATCCCGGGACGTTTTAAAGACTATATTGCGATGCCTAAAGGTAATATGTATCAATCCCTGCATACTTCAGTAATTGGTCCTCGTTCAAAACCTTTGGAAGTTCAAATAAGAACATGGGAAATGCATCAGGTGGCAGAGTACGGGGTTGCTGCACATTGGCGGTATAAAGAAAAAGGTTCTCAAAGGGCTGATAATGCTTCTGATATGAAGTTTTCATGGATGCATAAGCTTGTTGAATATGACAAGGAAATGAAAAATGCTGAAGACTATGTGAAATCTGTTAAATTAGATTTATTTTCAGATCAGGTATTTGCATTCACTCCTGATGGGGATGTTCTTGATTTACCAAAAAATGCAACTCCTGTAGATTTTTCATACAGAATTCACTCTGATGTCGGGCATAAAACTGTCGGAGCTTTGATTAATGGCAGGATTGTTCCGTTGAATACAAAACTTAAAAACGGTGATATTGTTGAAATTCTGACTTCAAAAACTCCGTCACCGCGTTTGGATTGGTTAACTTTTGTTGTTACCAAGCAGGCTTCACAAAAGATTAAGCAGTGGTTTAAGAAAAATAACAGAGAAGAACACGTTAAGCTTGGCAGAGCTAATCTTGAACATGAATTGACGAAATCTGTATTTGATGATTATACAAAGCAGGGAGAGTTTGATAAAGTTGCTAAAACAATGAATTATCAATCGGCAGAGGATCTTTTTGCTGCTTTAGGTTATGGTGAGACAACTATCAACAAGGTTATAAATAAATTGAAAAGACCGCCGGATAAACGTCCGGAAGATAGTTTTCACACATCATCTAAAAAAGCGTCCAAAAAAGATATTGAGGGTCTTGAAGGTTTAATGTATTCTTTAGCTATGTGTTGTTCACCAATACCCGGGGAGCCAATAGTCGGAGTTGTTACCAGATCAAAGGGTGTTTCGGTGCATAGGATTGATTGTAAAACTCTTGAAACTATCCCTCATGAACGATTGATGCCTATAAAGTGGGCCGGGGTCAATACAAACAAAACTTATTATACTACAATAAGAATTGAGACTGCCGAAAAATTGGGTTTGTTAAAAGATGTTATATCTGCTGTTTCAGATAATAATACTAATATTGTCAATGCTACAATTAAGACTAAAAACCATGTGGGTATTATTGAAATGGGTTTAGAACTTGATAATATTGATACGTTAAGAAAGGTGATAGCATGTATACAGTCGTTGCCTGATGTTTTCAGTGTAAAACGTATTCAAACATCTTCAAGTATGCTTAAAAAGTCTTCCCCTCAAAAATCTCAAAAAAGTTTTAAACAAAAACGTAGTGATAAAAAAGAAAAATAAGAAGAAGGAGTTTAGAAATTATGGCAATACCGGTGATTACAGTAGAAAATATTTGGAAAATTTATTATTATCTTGCAATATTTACAACGATTTTATTTGTTTTAAAACTCGCAATTTTTACGGTTGTTGGCGGTGACAGTGAAGTCAGTGCGGATTTTAATACGGAAGCTGACACTGATATTTCATTTAATTTCCTGTCGAGTCAGTCAATTATTGCATTTTTAATGGGTTTTGGCTGGATGGGATATGCTGGTTTGCAGCAGTTTGAATTCGGTCAATGGAAAAACTTTTTAATTGCTTTTGCTGTTGGTTTTGTTTTTATGTTCGTGACTGCATTTTTGATGTTTTCTGTAAAAAAATTGGAAAAGAATATTAAAAAAGATAAAAATTCTGCAGTTGGTAAGACATGTAAGGCATATTCCAGTTTTGCCCCTAATTCGTCCGGTCAGGTTGAGGTCGACATTAATGGACAGTTAACAATTGCAAATGCAATGAATAACACTGATGAGCCAATAAATTCTTTTGAACCAGTAAAGGTTATTAAAGTAATAGATGATTTATTATATATAGAAAAGGTTAAAGCGTAAGAAGATAAAGGAGAACAAAATGTTTGGATTAATGATTGCAGGTGCTTTAGTATTGATTTCCGTATTTGTATTTATTGCAAATCAGTACAAAAGATGCCCGTCTAACAAAATTATTGTAGTTTATGGGAAAACAGGTGGAGAAAAAACCGCAAAATGTGTCCACGGCGGCGGTACTTTTATAATTCCGTTAATTCAGGATTACGGAGTATTATCTCTTGAGCCGATGACAACGGATATTGACCTTAAGGGTGCTTTATCTAAGGGTAACATCAGGGTTGCGGTTCCATCAACTTTTACCTTTGGTATTTCAACTGATCCTAAAATTATGATAAATGCTGCAGAGCGTCTTTTAGGATTAACAAAACCTGATGTTATTACTCAAGCAAGTGATATTATTTTAGGTCAATTGCGTCTTGCTATTGCAACTTTGACAATTGAAGAAATTAATCAGGATAGAGAAAAATTCTTAGAACAAATTAACGCAAACGTTAATACCGAGCTTAACAAAATTGGTCTTGAAATTATCAACGTAAACATTAAGGATATTACAGATGAATCAGGATATATTGATGCAATCGGTAAAAAAGCTGCTGCTGAAGCTATAAACAAGGCTAAAGTAGAGGTTGCACAACAAGAAAAATTAGGTGCTGTTGGTGAAGCATCTGCAAATAAAGAAAAAGAAGTTCAAGTTGCAGAGCAGACTGCCCAAACCTTTATCGGTAAAACAAATGCAGAAAGAGAACAGCGTATTAAAACAGCAGAACTTGAAGCTCAAGCTGTTGAAGGTGAAAATATTTCAAAAGCAAGTATAGCTGAATACAACGCAACATTAGCCGTAAAACAAGCCGATGCATTCAGGGAAGGTGAAGTTGCAAAAGCAAATGCTCAACGTGATGTATTATTGGCACAAAAAGAACAAGAAGAAGCTAAGTTGAAAAAAGAAGAACTCGCAAGAAAAGAGGTTGAGAAATTAAAAATTCAGGTAGAAGCTGACGCAGAAGCTGAAAGATTAAGAAGAATTGCAGCAGGTCAAGCAGATGCTATCAAAGCTAAATATTTTGCAGAAGCAGAAGGTGTGAAAGCTGTTTTGGAAGCAAAAGCAAAAGGTTATCAAGATCTTGTTAAGATTTCAAATAACAAACCAGAAATTGCAACAAGTTTCTTGATGATTGAAAAAGTTGAAAAAATTGTTGAAAAACAAGTTGAGGCAATTAAAAATATTAAATTTGATAAAATCACAGTTTGGGATGGTGGAACCGGAACTTCAAACGGTTCAACTACAGCTAATTTCATGAAAGATTTGATTAAATCACTTCCTGCAATGCACGATTTGGCAGGTCAAGCAGGAATTGAATTGCCTCAAATACTTGGTAAAGTAGATAGCGGTATTCCTGAAGCTGAAGTTGTTCAAAAATCAGTAGAAAAAGCTGAATAGTATAATATTGATTAGTAGTAAAAAAGACCTTGTGTAACAAGGTCTTTTTTTATTTGTTTATTTTTTCTTTCTTAGAATAAGTTCGTAGCCAAGAATGTCGTACAATAATTTTATTTCACTGTACTTTATAGAATCTCTTTTGAGTTTCCCTGAGATGTTATGTATTGTATAGGGCTGTTGTAATCGTTCTGACATCTTTTTACATAGTTCTGTCATTGTCATGTCATTCATTACTAAAAGATGTTTTAATTGTTGTTTTGTGTCCATTTTTGAATTATATATCAGTGTTTAACTAAACGCTTGACTTATTAACTATAGCAACTATAATTTAACTATAACGACAAATATATAAGGATTAGAATTATGAAAAATAGGTTTGCTTTTACGCTTGCTGAAGTTTTAATAACGCTTGGAATTGTTGGTGTTGTAGCAGCAATTACTATTCCTGGACTTATAAATAATTATAAAGCTATTCAGCTTCATTCAAAGTTTAAAAAGAATTATTCTTTATTAGCCCAAACTTTAAAAATAGCACAAGAAGATGGTGTAGTTTTTAATGAGGTTGCGTATGGATCTCCTGATAGTCATGATCAGGTTAATGCTTTTAAAAAATATTTGGCTGGAGTTGTTGATTGCGAGAATATTAAAAATCGGAAATTAAAACTATGTTTGCTTGTAACATATGGCTCAAATGATAGTTATAAAGATGGATATAAAACATTTTCTTCAAAATCTCCTGATTTGACTAAACAAAGCCTTTTTGATGATGGACAGATTTTATTGCAAGACGGTACTGTTGTCTTTTTTAATGCGGATGGACAGATGCTAGGGCTTAGTGTCGATATCAATGGAGTAATGTCACCGCCTAATCGTTGGGGCTATGATTTATTTACATTTCAGATAAAAGATGAAAATTTGATTCCTATGGGTTCTAATGGTTCCAAATACGTTGATAAAAATGTTTATTGCAGTTTAGATAGTGAAAGTAATTTAAATGGTATTGCTTGTACTTCGATGGCAACAGATTTAAATTATTTTAAATGGGTGGTGAAGACTCTAAAGTAAATTTGAGTTTTTAAGCTGTTAAAAGGACGGGATAACATATTCGGTCCTTTTTTTGTGGTATGATTATTAAAAATGGGTATTGATGAATGGCTGAAAAATTTTTGTTGTCTGACTTATGTAGTGTTATTGGAGCTGTAAATTCATTTCAAGATTTTGAAGTTAATTATATATGTTTCAATCAAAAGTTTTTGCGTTCGAATAGTGTTTATTTTACCATAGTAACAGAGGGGTTTGATGGCTATAAGTTTGATTATGAAAAAGTAAAAAATTTGAATTGCGTAGTTGTGACAACGAAACAAATTGGGGATTTACCTTGTATTATTGTTGAAAATCCATTGTCTGCATTGTATAAAGTGGCCGCTTATTGCCGGAATATGTATGATGAGTTGAAGTCTGTAGTTGTAACCGGTTCTGTAGGTAAAACCTCAGCTAAAGAAATGTTGTATTCAGTGTTATCTGCGGGGGCGAAGTCGGTTAGAAATGCTGGTTCTGCCAATTCCACCCGTGAAGCTTGCCGGATGATGTTTAATATTGATGACAGTTATCGTTTTGCTATTATGGAATTGGGTTTAAGAGCACCTAATATGCCATTTATGATGGGGTCAGAGATTTTAAGGCCGGATGCTGTTTTGATTACCAATATTGGTAATTCCCATATTGAGAACTTTAAAGATAAGGCACAAATTCTTGAGCATAAATTATCTGCGGCAGCTTTTATGAAAAAAGACGGAGTTTTATTCCTTAATGGGGATGATGAATTAATGTTTAATTCTAAATACAATTTTAAGGTTGTATTTTTCGGAATTGAGAATAAAAAGTGTGATTATATAGCTGAAAATATTGTATTAACAAATGAGGGTTGTGATTTTACTGTTGTTTCAAAAGATAGAAACTGGAGTTTGAATATTCATTTAAATGTCCCAGGGAAACATAATATTCTTAATGCCCTAGGGGCAGCTGCAATTGCAAGGTGTTTTGGAGTTTCAGGTGGTGATATACAAAAAGGTGCGGCAAACTTTAAAACTCAAGGTTTTAGACAAAATGTTGTAAGGGGATATAAAAATAATATTGTTATTGCTGATTGTTATAATGCTACTCCTGAATCTATGATTAGTGGTTTTGAAATGCTTAGGAATATGCAATGTATGGGTCGAAAAATTGCAGTGCTTGGTCATATGATGAGATTGGGGATTCACAGTGAAGAACTACATAGAAAAACTGGCAGGGATGTTTCAGCATATAATTTTGATTTGGTTTTAACATATGGGCTTCATGCTGAGTATATTTATGATGAGATTGAAAAGACAGGTGGGCAAGTTTTTCATTTTTACACAAAAGATGATTTAGTTGATTTTTTAAAAAGCTATGTAAAAGAAGATGATGTAATTTTGTTCAAAGGTGTTGAAAAATTTCATAATTTTCAGGATTTATTTTATCGTTTTAATGATGTTAATTATGTTCCGTCAAATGAGAACTATTCAGGGTTGAAATCTTTAGATAAATCTTATCATAGTGAGGCAAAATCAATGTATTTCGGGGATGAAAATACTTGTTATGTTTCTAAAAATGCTAATGAAAAAATTTTAATAAAAGATTTATCTATTTTGCTTGGAGTTTTAATGGTATTAGAAAGGTGTGAAATTGATGAAAAGGTTATAATAACACAAACTGCAGCTCAAAAATTTGTACCTAATACAGGAATAAGGTTCAATCCTTCAAATATTTTTACTGTTGAGGATTTATGTTATGCTTCTATGTTTAAATCTTCATTTGAAGCTATTTACGCTTTGATTGAATATTGCTTTGGAAAGTGGGATGATTTTGAAAAATGTCTTACTGAAAAATTATCGGAAATTGGTGCGTTAAATACTAAAATTTCTTCTTTTTCCAATGAAATTTTGTCAGAAACTTATACAACAGCTTATGATATGTTTTTGATTGTAAAATATGCCTTAAGTAATCCTAAATTTTTTAAAATAATCTCTGATAAAGTTCACGTATTAAATAATTTGAAGTCAGGAAAACAAACAAAAATTACTGCGAATAATAGTTTATTGTTTAATGAAACACGCATCCAATACTTGAATTATTGTTGCGAGAAGGTATTGGGTATAAAGGCTGAAAATGTTTATAATGATAAAAATGAGATATTTAACCAAAGTTTAGTATCTTGTGTTGAAAAAGATTCTCGAAAAATTATAGGGGTAATTTTAGGATCAGATGAATTTTATTATTGTCGAAATTCTTATATTGACATGAAAAGAATATTTGAAAATATTATAAACTTTTAATGTACTAGCCAATTTTTACTTTTTATAGTATAATTCTTATAAATAATATATAAGG
>CABUAQ010000081.1 GCA_902489575.1 uncultured bacterium | reverse complement strand
ATTATATAATATTGAAGGACATTTGTAATATGAAATTAGTTGCAGGACTTGGAAATATAGGGGATAAATATTGTTTTACCCGTCATAATACAGGGTTTATGGTAGTTGATAAAATAGCGTTGGACAATGAGCTTTCATTTCATGAGGAAAGAAAATTTAAATGCTTTTTGACGAAATTCAGGCATGGCAGCGAAGACATTATATTTATTAAACCGACTACGTTTATGAATTTATCCGGAGAAGCAGTTCAATTAGTGATGAACTATTATAAAATCTCTGTAGATGATATACTGATTATCTATGATGATTTGTCATTAGAACTTGGTAAAATACGTTTTAGAGCTAATGGTTCAGACGGTGGACATAATGGTATAAAGTCTGTCATAAAATGCGTAGGAACTCAAAATGTAGCACGATTAAAAATAGGGATAGGTCCTCAGCTGCCTGTACCATCAGAAGCCTTTGTCCTGCAGAATTTTACAAAAGATCAGTTGGAAGATTTGAGACCTGTTTTGAAAAAATCAACTAAAGCTGTTCTTTATTATTTTGAAAACGGGTTGGCACAAACACAGAATATATTTAACTAGATTTGTCTAAAGAGTGATTTAATGCTATAATGGTGAGGCGTATAGTTTTTTATTAAAGGAGCAGATAGATGAGTTTACAGTTAGCTGAACAATTTGAGGCAAACGAAGAATATGAGCAGGCACTTGAGGAATATAAAAAAGAACTTGCTAATAATCCGGATGATATAGGTATTTTAGAAAGATTGGGACATTTATCCTTAATTCTTGAAAGACAGGAAGATGCGGCTAATTATTATTATACTATATTGACTAAAGATGTTGCTAATACTGTTGCTTATGAACAGCTTATATCTATTTATGAAAATACAGATAAATATAAATATTATATTTATCGCGGGAATAAAAATTCGATAGAGGGCAAACTCAGTTTTGCCATAAACGATTACAAAAAAGCTTTATCGCATGCTGAAGATGAAGCTCAAATTGTTATGACTAGATTAACTCTGGCAAATATTTATCGCCAGCTTGGACAGACGCTAAAAGCTATAGATGAATACAATTTAATTTTAGAGTATGATAATCTGCATGAAGAAATTTTCTTACAATTAGCGGATATTTATGTGACTGAAGAGGCTTATCCGAGTGCACTTTTTGTCTTAAATAGAGCGAAGGGTAAGGGGTTTGACACAGATAAAATTAACGAAGCTCTTGCAGCGGTATATTTAAAAAGTGGTGATGCAAAAAATTCTATAAAATATACAAAAGATGAATTGCTTAAAATCCAGTGTATGTTGGAGCTGGGTGAGGTGGAACAGGCTTATTCAAAACTTCAAGCTTTGCCGGAACAGTATAAGAATTCTCCAAAATACTATACGCTAATGGCGCAGTACTGCTATTCTTCAAATGATTTCGATAATGCGTTAAAGTATATTGATGAGTATAATAAGTTGTCTCCAAATTCGCCTTTAACATTCCAGATGCGTGCTCTTGTATACGATGAGTGTGGGGATGAATATAACGCGCATGTTAACTGGGGAAAATATAATATGCTCCGTAAAAATATTGATATTGCAGTAAATGAATTTCTAAATGCAGTTCAATTGAATGATAAAGATGTAGATATAATGTTTACACTAGCAGATTTGTTGACTGAATCCGGTGAACAAAATCATGCCGCTGAATATTATGAAAAAATTGTAAAGATTGAACCTGGAAATAAAGAAGCTTTAAGAAAACTTGCCCTATTTAGAGAAGGTATCGGTGATTATAAGGCTCAGGTAGGTTATTTGGAAAAACTGGTAAAAGCTGATCCTAAGGATCTGAGTGCTTTAAAAGATTTAGCTAAGGGTTATGAAAAAATCAAAGCTAAGGATAGTGCTATTGATGCTTATACAAGATATCTGGAACTTGTTAAAGATCCTGTTGAATACAAGATGGCAAAAACAAGGTTAGATAAACTGGAAAGTTTTGGAGCCTCAGAAGCTGAAGAGTCAGTGGGACTTATTGATAAAATTATTGGTATGTTTAATAATAAATAGTGAATTCTATCATTAACTTTTATCACATTTTAGACAAAAGGAAGCCTTCAGGGCTTCTTTTTTTAGTATAATAAAATAGTAGAAATTAAGAGGAAATATGGGTAGATTTATAGGAATTTTTGGGATTGTTTTTATATTTGCACTAGCTTATTTGATGTCTAATAACAAGAAAGCTATTAATTATAAAACTGTGGGCATGGGATTTTTACTTCAGGTATTGCTTGCGGTATTTATTTTTAAGATTCCTCTGGGACAAAAGTTATTCATGGCAATAGGGCTTTTTATTCAAAAACTTTTAGTTTTTGCTAAGCAGGGTGGCGAGTTTGTATTTGGGGGTCTTATGAATTCCAGATTTGCGGAACTTTTTTCAGGTAACGGGGGTTCTGTTTTTGCTCTTCAACTTGTTTCTTCAACAGTGTTTATGATGATTTTGGTTAACATTCTTTATCATTATGGAATAATGCAGCGAGTTGTTGCCGTACTAGGGAAAGGCATGAATAAATTACTTGATGTTAGTGGTGCAGAAGCTTTATCAAATGTTGCCAGTACTTTTGTCGGGCAGATTGTTGCTCAGATAATGATTAAACCCTATCTTGCGACATTAACTCGTTCAGAGTTATTGGCATCTATGGCTGGCAGTCTGGCATGTATTTCAGGCTCAATTATGCCTATTTATATTGGAATGGGTATTCCTGCTGAGTATATTTTGGCATCGTCTGTTATGGCTGCTCCTGGTGCTCTTGTTATTTCAAAGATTGTATATCCTGAAGTTGGAGAACCTGAAACCAGTAAAAACTTTAAAATTTCAACAAGCAAACGCCATAGAACGCATGTTAATGTTTTTGATGCGATTTCTTCAGGAGCATCAGAAGGTATGAAGGTTGCAATAAATGTTGTTGCCATGATTTTGGCTTTAGTTGCTCTTGTTGCAATGATTGATTGGTTTTTAGGTGGTATTGGTACTTTTATTGTTAAGTATTTACACTTTAACTTAACATCTGTCGGAGTAGATTTAACCCAGCTTTCTATGAAGATGATATTGGGTAAAATATTCGCGCTGTTCGCCATTCTTATGGGGGTTCCGTTAAAGGAGGCTACTACAGTAGGTGGTTTAATGGGTACGAAGCTTGTGTTAAATGAGATGGTTGCATATATGGATTTAACATCACCCGCTATGCATTTGTCTGAAAAGTCTTTCCTCATTGCAAGTTTTGCATTATGTAGTTTCGGTAATTTTGGTTCTATTGCAATACTGCTGGGAGGTATCGGCGAACTTGCTCCAAATCAGCGTAAAAATCTTGCAAGACTTGGAGTTAGAGCACTTATTTGCGGTACTCTAACGTGTTATATGTCTGCTTCAATTGTGGGGGTATTATTTAACTAGTAAATTTTTAACATATTTAACATTTTTTACATTTTATTTTTTTAGGATATAATTATTGATATGGAGATTATCAGAGAATTAAGGAATATTCCGAATTTATCATTGGCATTGGGCTTTTTTGACGGTGTGCATATTGGACATCAGGCTGTTATATCATGCGCTGTTGAGTTTGCTAAAGAAACGAATTGTCAATCAGCGGTTATTACATTCAGGGAACATCCTTACTGTTTTTTTAAAGGTGAATCTCCGAAATATATATTAACCTTGGAAGATAAATACAAACTTATTGAAGAACTTGGGGTTGATTATCTGGTTGAATTGGATTTCGCATCAGTGTGTCATATGACTCCTACTCAATATTTGGATGATGTTTTGGTTAAGTACTTTTATCCGAAAGCTATTTCTACAGGATTTAATCACCAGTTCGGTGTTGATAAGTCCGGAAATGTAAAGTTCCTTTCTGATAATCAGGACAAATATGATTATGCGTATTTTGCGACTCCCCCACAATCAATTTTCGGTGATGTTATCAGTAGTACTGCAATCAGACAATTTATTAAAACTGGTGTGGTTGATATGGCATCCTCAATGCTTGGCAGAAAGTTTGCAGTGTCCGGGACTGTAATCAAAGGTCGTGAATTGGGCAGAACTATTGGTTTCCCTACTGCAAATATTATTTATCCTTTGGATATTGTGGAACCTCCATATGGTGTTTATGATGTTGATATTGAATTGGATGATGGTTCTATTCATCGTGGCTTAGCTAATTTCGGAACTTCTCCAACTGTTACAAATGATAATATAGCTGTTTTAGAGGCTCATATCCTTAATTTTAATGCAGATATTTATGACCGAGATATAAAAATTCATTTTGGAAGAATGATAAGACCTGAGATTAAATTTTCCAGTATTGATGAATTAAAAACTCAAATTGAATTTGATATACAATCTTTGTATTAAGCAAATATTTCATATTAAAAAAGAGTAAAAGTTTGATCTTTTACTCTTTTTTGTAGTTCACATTTTATATTATAATTCAATGTTGTTGGCGATAATATCCATTTCCTCAGCAGAAGCATAAGCTGAGTGGCAACCGCAATCAACATAGATAACTTCACCGGTTGTGCCTGAAGATAAATCAGAAGCAAGGTACAAACCAGCTTTACCTACATCTTCTAACGCAACATTTCTATTTAATGGCGATCTGGCAACTGCGGCTTTCAACATTTTGGAAAATCCGTTTATACCCATGGAAGCAAGAGTTTTTACGGCGCCGGCAGAAATGCAGTTAACTCTTATACCTTTTTTACCAAGGTCAACTGCCAAAAATCTCATTGCAGACTCTAAAGCAGCTTTTGCTACCCCCATTACATTGTAACTTGGTACAGAAAGGATAGAACCAAGGTATGTCAATGCAAAAATTGAGCTTCCTTCATTCATAATAGGCTCAGCGTGGCGGCAAATTGTTACAAGGGAATATGCACTAACTCCTAATGCTGTATTCCAACCATCAGCAGAAGTTTCAACAAATCTACCCATAAGGTCTTCTTTTTTAGCAAAGGCTACCGCGTGCACAACAAAGTCCAGTTTTCCGTAAACTTTTTCACATTCATCAAAAACGGCCTTTACTTCGTCTTCTTTTGTAACGTCACAGCTCATAATAATTTTTGCACCCATATCTTCGGCGATAGGACGAACTCTTTTTTCCATAGCTTCACCCGCGTAAGTAAATGCAATTTCCGCACCTGCATCGTAAAGCTGTTTTGCAATGCCGTAGGCAATTCCGTGCGTATTAGACACCCCGAAAATTACCCCTTTTTTACCTTTCATTAAGTCCATATTAAAGTCTCCCTAACTTTTATAACTAATCTGTCTACCAAACAATTTTAACAGAAAGATAAAACCCGTAAAATTTATTGTAAACAATTGTAAACAAATCTAAAACTCTTGAAATTAGGCGTTTTCAAAATTTTTTATATATATAAGAGAGTATAATTTGGAGAGCTTTAAGCCGATGAGCATTAACAATGTAAATCAGAATATGGATATTCAAAAGCTTTTAAAGACCATGAAATCCGGTCAGGTTAAAAAAGCTGGTTTATCTTCTAAAGTTCCTGCTCATATGACTATGAACGGCTCTATTTTTAATGCATCTGGTAATACTACTATCAACACAGTTAGTTCAAATAATAAAACCGGTAATGCAAATAATTTAAATAACACCCAAACAACAAGAAATGCTCAAACAACCAATGGTGTATTAAGAGCTAATGCTGCAAAATCCTTAGAAACAGTTAAATCTGCTGAAAAAAGTGATGCTTCAGCAAAGACATCTAATTCTTCAAGAACCAATAGTTCTGAATCAAAAGATGATAACAGAAAAGTAGATATTGGGAATTATGATTTTGACAATTTAACATCTGTTCCTGATGGTGAGTTGAACGATTTAAAAGATACATTAACAGACATTAAAGATTCAAATATCCCAAGATTTTTAGAAAATAGTATTGATAAAAAACTTGGTAAAGTAAATTCTGAATTAAGTAAAAGGTCATCAAATGTTGCCGGGGGAGAAAAAAAGGATGATGTAAAACGTGAAGAAAATTATAATGTTAATAGCGGTGATCAATCTGTAGCTGATTCAGAAGGAAGTGCACAGGATACTAAATCTGCAACAAATCAAACTGAACAGGGTACTCAGCAGATGAACAAGTCTGAAGCTGAGATGAAATCTCTTAATACAAAAATGAAGAAAGATGAAAAGAATTTCAAAAAAACAATGCAGAAAGAAGAAAATGCTGTTAAAAAATCCCAAAAGCAGATGCAAAAAGAAGCTGCTAAGATGGAAAAATTATCAGCTGAAATCGAAACTGCAAATGCTGAAATTGAAAATCAATCTTCATTATTATCTTCCGGTTCAGTTTCTGGTGATGAAAAAGCAGGTATACAACAAAAAATTCAAACAACTACAGCTAAAGTTGAACAAAATCAAGCTAAGCTTGGTAAAAGCCAGGTTAAATTGAAAAAAGTACAAGTTTCAACAAATAAAAGAGTTAGAACTTTGAGCAAAACTGCTAAGTCATATCAGAAGACTGCAGTTGCAAATCAGCAAGTAGTTACTCAAAACCAAACAGCAGCTGATAAGGTATTAAAAGTTGCAAATAAGGCTGACGAAATTGCTGGTTATACTGTAATGGCTGGTCAAGGTACACAGTATATCGGTAAAGGTATGATTATTGCGGGTAATGCAATGGCGTCTAACCCGTTTACAGCAGCAGCCGGAGTTGCTTTAGCAAATGCTGGCGGAGTTGTTGAAAAAGCGGGTGTAGTTGTTGAAACTGTTGGTAATTACGGAAAATGTGCGGCAAGTGTTACAAAAACTGCTGTTTATGCAGCCCAGGGTAATATCGCAGGAGCATTAACTTCGGCAGGTGCTGCTGTTATGTCAGGTTGTTCCGCAGCAAAATCAACAAAAGAAATGGGTAAAACCTTTGATGGTATTTCAGAAAAAACAGCTGCTGTTGCAGATAAAGCTCAGGGTACATTACAAGAAAAGGCAAATAGCGTAGCTGCAGAAGCTGGTAATAAAGCTGCTAATGAGGCAAGCACAGCTGCAACAGAAAATGCCGCAGGGAGTACAACTGATGCTGCAGGCGGAACAACAGATGTTGCCGCAGGAGAAGCAACCGACGCCGCAGCAGGTAATGCAACAGATACGGCTGCAAAGACTGGTGATGCTGCAAAATGGCAGGCAAAAGCGGATAAAATGGGCAAAAAAGCTGAAGATATAAGAGATAAAGCCGGTATTACAAAACCAGCCGATACATTAGCTGATACTGCTCAAGGTGCAACTACTGAGAAAGCTAAGACAAGTTTTGGAGATAAGATGGCAAAAGGTATGCAATTTGGCAGTTTCTTACAATCTGCAGGTTCTCAACTCGGCGCATTAAACAAAAATCAAGGTACAATGCAACAAACTACTTCAACAAGACCAGTATTTAACGGCAGAAGACAGCAAAGAAGAACATTACGTTAGTTAACATATTACTGTGATAATTTTGTAGCAATCATATGATTATCAGCTTCTATTTGAATATTCAAATACATAAGCTGATTTTCTATTGTTTTATCTTCTTCAACAAATTCTGCACCGGCTCTTGTTTGGTTTACAAATACTATTCTAATGTTTGTATTAATTTTGGTATCTTTGTATGTTATCTGCACTGGAATGATATCTCCGACAAAAAGAGTATTGTTATGCTTTAATGCAACACCTCCTCTTGAAATATCAATTAACTCTTCTGTACTTCTTGTCGTTTTTAATATAACAGGTTTAGGAAGTCTAATAGTATTATATCTTATGTATTTTCTTTTATCGATTGTAGTGAGCGGGTTTTTCGTACTCGGTTCTTGTATCCAGTTCTTTGTATTGTTGTAAATTACAGGTGAGTTTTCTTCCTGATTTTTCAGGTTTTCAGAATTTGTAATATTGTTACCTGTAGTTTGTTCATCCGGTATATCATTTAATTGAGTATTTGGTATTTCTTCAGATAATTCTATACCAGTATTTCGTCCTTTTATATTTTCAATTATTTTATCAGGTTTTTGTTTTTCCGTATTTAATTGTTCTGATGTAAGAGATTCCTTTTTTTCGTTATATTCGGCTGCAGCTTTTATTTTGCTGCCCTCTATAACCGTATTATTGGCATCTTTTGATGTCCCTTCATTCTGTTCTATACCATACTTGTCAGGTTGTTCCTGTGCTGTTATTTCTGCGCAAACTGAGTTTGAGGGTGTGTTTAAAAGTAATATAAAAGTTAAAATACTTATACAAACTATATTTCTGTGCATATTTTCTATTCCGTGTACCCCTGTATTTTCTCCAGTATATTCATTTTAGCTGCTGAATGTTTAAATATAAGTATTTGTTAATAATTTTTATAATAAAAATCGGTTTACTATATTAGTAAACCGATTTTAGTAATTTGTTTAATTAATATTAGTTTATATCATTTTTTGGAATTAGTGAAACTTCGTATTTTTCTTCCAGTAATAAGTTTAGGTATAATAACTTATTAGCTGTAGCTTGATCTAAGTTTACGAATTTCGCACCTGCTCTTGAATTTGTTGTTGCAATGATTTCAACATCGGCTTTAATGTCTAAGTCTCCGTATTTTATGTGTACAGGCACAACATCTCCAACTTTGATGTTATCGCTTGTTGTTACCGCAATACCGCCTCTGGAAATATCCAACAAGTTATTAATACCATTATCAGTTTTTTCCATTGTTACAGCGTTATTTGTATCTGCAATGTTGAATCTGATATATTGACGTTTGTCAATTGAGGTTATGGCATTATCATCAACCTTTTTTTGAATATAAGTTAAACTCCCGTCTGCCGGTATTATTTCCGGTTGAGGTTCCGGTTCCGGTTGAGGTTCCGGTTCCGGATCCGGGTCAGTATCAGTATCAGTATCAGTGTCTGTGTCTGTGTCTGTGTCTGTGTCTGTGTCTGTGTCTGTGTCTGTGTCAGTGTCAGTGTCAGTGTCAGTGTCTGTGTCTGTATCTGTATCTGTATCTGTATCTGTATCTGTGTCAGTGTCTGTATCAGTATCAGTATCAGTGTCAGTGTCAGTGTCAGTGTCAGTGTCAGTA
>CABUAQ010000080.1 GCA_902489575.1 uncultured bacterium | reverse complement strand
CAAATTTATTTTTTAATTTACTTGAAAATTATTTATGTTTTAAATAGAATAAGAATACAGATGAATATGCGCTCGTAGCTCAGTTGGATAGAGCGTTTGGCTACGAACCAAAAGGTCGGGAGTTCGAATCTCTTCGAGCGTAATAAATAGTTTCAGAACAGTTTCTGAAACTATTTTTTACATCAAAACACGAGGATAGCGTATGAAATATATATACAAATATTGCCCGGGTAATTTATTTGATATTATCTTTTCTGATGAAGGGAATTTTAGTATAAAATTTTCAAAATTAGAAGACTTTAACGATCCGTATGAGTATTTTTTAACAATAAATTATGACACCACTGCGGATAAATTAGCTACATATCAAGAAATGCTTACTATGCAGCTAACATATCTGGCTTCTTGTTTTTCTAAGAGTCCTGTAATCACTCCTATGTGGGCACACTATGCTGATAATTTTAAAGGATTTGTACTTGAAATTGATGAGGAAAATCTAATAAATTATCTTAATGAACAAAAACTTTCACCGAAAATCAGCAATGTTGAATATTCGAACCATCCAAGTGCCTATTTGGACGAATGTTTAGCTTATGCAACAATAAGATGTAAATTCAGAGACATTTATAAATTTCAAAGTGCCATATTATACCACGCATACTTTATAAAACAAAAATGCTGGAAATACGAAAAAGAAAAACGTATAATTCTTCCGGAAAGAGTTTTTAATAATAATAACAAATTGCTTTGGTGCCCGAATAAATTTATAAAAAGCATTGTTGTCGGATATAAAGCAACAGAAAATGAAAAAAACTATCTCAAGGATTTAACACAGAAATATAAGATAAATTACTACGAAATTTACCCTAGTAAAATTTCACTAAACCCATTTTTGGTGGATATAAATTCGAAAACACACAAGTACACAAAAAACGGAATAAAACCTGCAAGGTACTATTGTCCGATATGCAATGAGCCTATAAAGAAAAATCAAAAATTGTGTGCGTGGTGTAATGTAACCGAGACAGATAAAAATGAAGCTCATTATCGGAATTCATTCATCGCACTTGCTCGAGCCGGATTACTTAATAAATATATTAATGATATGAATCGTATAAGTGAAGATATAATTAAAAAATAATTATGTAACAATAAGTAACATTTATTTGACAAAACGGGAAAAAATATATAACATACTACTTATGTAGTAAATTTACATACTATATACTCCTTATCTTCTTTTAGTATAACTACTATGTACGCGCTGAAAACCCTCCTATAAAGAGGGTTTCTTTTGCTATCCGAATACCCTTCTCTGAATTTCAAGAGCTGTCTTAGTTGTTGCAAGACCTGCTTGAGAACTTTCTTTTAATGTAGGGGACATTAATGCACCGGTTTGCTCCATTGCATCAATAACTTCATCTATAGGGATTTTCGATTCGACGCCTGCAAGTGCTAATTCAACAGCCGTAATTGAATGAACTGATAAAAATGGATTGCGTTTGACACAAGGAACTTCAACAAGTCCGGCAACAGGATCACAAGTTAACCCCAGAAGATTTTTTAAGGATAAAGCTGCAGCATTGAGAATTTGATTAACATTTCCGCTTCTTAGCTGACAAACTGCTGCTGCACTCATAGCTGAAGCAACACCACATTCAGCCTGACAGCCGGCAACAGCACCAGCCAGCGCTACCTTATTCGAAATTATTCTTCCGACCTCTCCTGCTGTAATTAATGCATTAATTTGTTCACACTCTGAATTGTTATACTCCTCACTGACAGCAATAAGTGTTGACGGCAAAATACCACAAGAACCCGCCGTTGGACAGGCTACAATTTTGCCCATTCGGATATTTTCTTCGCTTGTTGCTAAAGCATAAGCCAAAATTTTTTCAAAAACGGGTCCAAACATAGCTCTTTCTGTTTTAAATTTTTTCTGAACGTTGTAGCAATCTTGTCCGCACATGCCGCTCATCGATAACTCACGACTTGCCAAACCGGATTGAATAGCCTCTTTCATAGCAAAAAGACTTCTTAATGTAAACGCTCTTACTTCTTCGACCGTAATATCTGCATCTTTTGCTATATTCTCCTGCGCAACCTCATATATTTTTTTATTATTTGAAATACATATATTCCATAATTGTTCAAACGTACTTATACTTTTATCCATAACCTAATTTTCCAATTTTTCTATATAACTTACAAAATAAACCTCAGGAATTTCTTCAATCATCCTAACAATATCATCATCCAGTGCTCCATCAATACTAATCACCATTGAGGCTTCCTGACCTTTAGCATTTCTGTCACACAGAAGTGAAGCAATATTTATATTGTGCAACTGTAAAATTGAAGACACCTGTGAAATCATTCCCGGCATGTCTTTATATACAATTAAAATCGTATTAAATTTACCACGTAACTTCACGTTAAAATCATTAATCTGACGAATAACAATTTCGCCTGCTCCGACAGACTCACCTGAGATAAACATATTATTAACACCGACAAAAGTCATATCAACTGCATTTGGATGGTACTTAAAATTGTCACAATATTGAAATTCATATTCAATAGTTTTTGCAATATCAGATTGAAATATGTCTTTAATCCGCCTGTCATCTACACTTAACCCAAGAACGCCTGCTAGAAGTCCTTTTTCAGTTCCATGACCTTTTCCTGTATGTGCATAGGAATTATAAAGTTTAAAAATAACTTTTTTAGGTTTATTTTTATAAATATTTCTTGCTAAAAGCCCAAGTCTGACTGCTCCTGCCGTGTGCGAACTTGACGGACCAATCATAATAGGCGAGATTATATCAAATAATGTTGACTTTTTCATCTAGTAATCCTTATTTAAATTTTCTTCAATTTTGTGTTTTAATTCTTTTGTATTTTCAATTTCATCAATTTTATCATTTATAATTTTCTGTTGTGAATTAAGATTTGCTCCGTCATCAAACGGATTCTTTCTGCCGTATTTATTACCTGCAAATACTGTAAAATACAGGGTTATTGCAATAATAATAACTATTAATAGCTCTAAAACTCCAAATGCTTTTTTCAAAATTTCTCCATTTCTATTTTAGTCTGTTTTTAGTAATAAACATCATAATGGCTTCATCTTTATCTTTAGGAGTTCTTAATGAGTCTTTATTTAGTTTGTAGTCTTTAACAACATTAGGAACAAAGAATCTGTTATATAAAGATAACCCAACAGAGATAACAATTGAAAATAAAACAACCCCAAGCATCGCCAGTGTAAATTTTATCGCAATTGTCTTCACTTCTTCAGGAAGTGAAGGGAGTGCATAAGCAAAATTAGCAGTGCCAAAAAGCACTACTAAGATTGTGTATGATAAAATTTTAATAATTTTACTCTTCAACTGCATCCTCTGATTTTTTAGAACGTCTTGTTGCCTTTGTTGTTTTTGAAGAACCGCGATTTGGGCGTCTCGTTTTTTTCTTTGGCTCTTCTTGTTCAACTGTATCTGATTCAACAGGTTTCTCAGGTTGTTGTTCAATTGATGGAGCCTCATTAATTACAGTCGGTTGCAATGCTTCTGCATCTTCTGTTTGAATTACTTGGGGTTCAACAGCTTTTTTAGTTTTTCTCTTTCTTGATTTACCTTTAATTTTAGGTTCTGATGCTGGCTCTTCAACAACCTGAGGTTCTACTGTATCACCAAGCTGTTGAGCAGGAATTTCCTGCACTTCAGTTTGTCCATTATCAGATTGAAGCTGAATCTGCGGAGCTACAGCTTCTACAACCTCTTGTTGTTTATTTTTGTCAAATTTATTTTTTCTATTTTTACGTTTATTATTTTCTTTTTTAACAATTTCTTCAGCTGCAACAACTGATGGTTCCGTTTCAATTACAACCTTTTGTGGTTGTTCTTGAACTGGTTCTAATTGTTGTGGCTGCGGGTTGTTCTTATTGTTAAATTTGTTATTCTTTTTAAAATTACCTGTTGGCAATTTTAATTTAGCAGCTTTAGCCCTATATTCACCTTCAGCAGTTGGAGTTGCAAAGTTAAATTCAATCATAGAATAACCGCTACCTTGACAGTGTGGACATTTCTTTGTAAATATCTCAGACAAGGATTGTCCTTGACGGTGACGGGTAAGCTCAACCAAACCCAGATCTGACAATTGACCAACCTGAGGTTTTGCTTTATCAGGCTCTAATGCAATTTCAAGTTCTTCAAGCATAGCAAGCTTATCTGCCCTTGACATCATATCTATGAAATCAATAATAATCATTCCGCCAATATTACGAAGCCTTAATTGACGGGCGATTTCATGAACCGCCTCAATATTTGTTTTTAAAATAGTTTCATCTTGTGTTGCCGAACTGATAAATTTTCCGCTATTTACGTCAATAACGGTCAAAGCTTCCGTCTGTTGAATAAATAAGTAACCGCCTGACGGCATATTAACCTTAACATTAAGTGCAGCTTTTATTTCTTTATGTATATCCATAGCAATTAATAAAGGTTCGCTACCTTTATATAAAGTTACCTGAATACCTTTTGACATATGCCAGTTTTGAAGAATAGACTGAACTCTGTTCATAGCAAACGGAGTATCTACAATAATTTCAGAGACATCATCGGTACAAGCTTCACGAATAACTCTGTATAACAAATCCTGATCCCTGTATATGAGGTTAGGAGGAGTTAATGATTCTGCTGATGTAATAATATTATTCCATTTTTCCAATAAGATTTCTAAATCCTCTTGAATATCAGCTTCCGATTGTCCCTCTGCCTCTGTTCTGATAATGACACCTACACCGACAGGTTTAATAAGATTGATAATTGATTTTAATCTTGCTCGTTCTTTTGAATTTTCGATTTTTTTACTTACGCTTACACCCGGCTCATTTGGCATAAGTACAAGAAAACGCCCCGGAAGACTTATTTCTGTTGTTACACGAGGCCCTTTGTGCCCCGTAGGTTCTTTAACAACTTGCACAACAAGCTTTTGTTTAGGAGACAATTTTTCTTTTAATGTACCTTTCCCCATAACATCTTGGGCATGCAAAAAACCCATCTTGTCAGTGCCTACATTGACAAATGCAGCATCAATACTTGGCAGAATATTATCTACAGTTGCAAGATAAACGTCACCAAGTAAGACTTCACCTTTATGAATAAAAAAGTCTGTTACTTTCTTATTTTCAAGAACAGCCGCAATGTTATCTCGTTCCGCAATAATAATTTTCTTTTCAATACTTTGATTTAAATTTCTGTTTTTCTCGCTCATAAAACATCCTTTACTATAACTCATGTAAAGACTCGGTAAGAAATTTCACGCGTGTTATATCAAACACTACACCCTCTGCAATGATATTTAATAAAACATCTGCTCTTAGAGGCGGGATTTCACTACCCTGACCGGTCTTCAGTACTATGAATAGACAATCACCTTCAAAACGGTGAGACCCTATAGATCTTTTTATGTCTATTTTATTTATTAAACCTTTTTTGTTTTTCTTCTCGATTACAATTTCATTGGAAGATAAAACTTTTTCTGTATTATACATGAAATCTTTAAATTCGTAAATACTGTTTTTATCAATATCTGAAATTCTAATTTTATATTCAGCCCATGCAACAGTTTGGTCAATGGATGGTACTGACCTATCAATTTGTTTTACGCTGATAACATGTGACTCCCGTGGCAGAACACTTTGCAATTCTTCCTTAACTCGAAATTCTTCAACCTGTTCCCACAGTTCAATATCTATAAATTCAGTCTTACTTTCACAAAATAGCGGCAAAGCAACACCCATAGAAATTTTCATAGTAGGATTGTACCCGTACGAAAATGCAACCTTTAAATCAGATCTTGAAATAGCTTTAAAGAAAGTATTTTGCCAATCTAAATGTGAAAAATACTTCAAAGTTCCAGTTTTCGTAAGTTTAATTCTATACCTGTATACAGGCTTAACATTTTTTTGTGATACTGAAGGATCAACTAAAACAGGTGCAGGCATATTTTGAGCCTTATCTCCTGCAATAAATTTGGGTGCCATAACTTTATCAACACCAAAATTTTGACATACACCACAGCCTACACAATGATGCTGACAGGTAGGAACAACATGCACCGAACTATCATTAACCGCAAACGCTTTCTTATACTCGGCTGCAAACCACTCTTTATTTATTCCGATATCTATAAAATCCCAGGGAAGCGGATTGCCCAATTCATATTGAGTCTGAGCAAGCTTATTTAAATCAACACCAAGCTCTTCTGCGGTCTCAAACCAGATATTTTTCTTAAAGTATTCACCCCATGCATCAAGATAACATCCTTTTTGATAAAGTGCCTCAATATAACGGCACAAACTTGCGTCTCCGCGGGTTAATACAGCCTCAAGAAGCGATACAAATTTTTCGTGGTAATTAACCTTTACACCCTTTATGTGGCGGACTTGTTCCATAAGGTAATGAATATGCTCTGTTACCTTATTTAAATCCATCTGAGGACACCACTGGAACGGTGTAAACGGCTTTGGAACAAAAATTGATAAAGTACATGTTAAATCCAGAGAATGCTTAAGACCTTTTTCTTTTTTCAAAAGTCTTGAACGATAACGAATTTTCCTGAACAATTCCGTCATTTCTTCAATATCTTCAAGTGTTTCAGTCGGAAGACCGCAGATAAAATAAAACTTTACACGAGACCAGCCGTTTTCATATAAAGTTAAAACAGCATTCATAATCTGTTCTTCAGTAATATTCTTTTTAATAACATCACGAAGTCTCTGACTGCCCGCTTCCGGCGCAAGGGTCATTGTTGATTTCCTAACACTTTGAACAAGATTTGCAAGCTCTAAATTAAATCCGTCAATACGTTGACTCGGAAGCGATACTGAAATTTTTCGTTCATTAAAATCAACAGCCAGTTCCTTAATTACTTCGTTAATATTTCCATAATCATTTGATGATAATGATAACAATGAATATTCATCATAACCTGTATTATTAACAAGTTCTTTAGTAATTTTTATAATATCTTCTGCACTACGTTCTCTAATTGGTAAAGTAACATGCCCAGGCTGACAAAAACGGCACATTCTGCCGCAGCCTCTGCGAATTTCTACAACCGCCCTATCTTGTATAGAAGATGAAAAAGGAATTGGATAAGTTTTTGGTGCAGTATCGTAAGTTAACTGTGCAATACGTTTTTTTACCTTACCACCAATAAGTTTAGACCATCTGCCGGAATTTTCACCTTCACAAAGAGCCCTGATACGTTCATAACGCGGCATACCCTTCGTTTGTTCAAGAATCTTGCACACTTCAATAATTGAATCTTCCCCGTCGCCTATCATAAATACATCTATAAAATCCGAAACAGGAAGCGGATTATAAGCACAAGGTCCACCGGCTATAATAATAGGATCACTCTCTGAGCGCTCAGCATTCTTATAAGGAATACCCGACATTTCAAGCATTTTTAAAATAGTTGGATATGCCATTTCATACTGTAAGGAAAACCCGACAGCATCAAACTCCTTTATTGCCCGCTTTGATTCTACGCCATACAATACATCCGGCTTAAAATCAGGTTCCGGCGCGTAAACTCTGTCACACATATATTCGTTTTCCCGATTTATAAGTTCATACAGAACTCTAACCCCCAGATTTGATATCCCTATTTCATACTTATCCGGAAAAGCCAGCGCAAACCGGACATTTGCATCATCAAAACTCTTATTATGGGATAAATACTCACCGCCCACATATTGATACGGTTTTGAACATTTATGTAAACTTTCGTTATACTTTTTAAAAAAACACATACTTCTATCTCTTAAGCTAAATCATCCGGGAAATATTTGTCAATTTCAATAATTGTGCCATCCAGTGTATTCTCTTCAAACGACTTCATAAATTTAAACAAATCAGCATTTGGAACATCATAACTGTACAAAATTATTTCATCTCCAATTTCACGCATCACCGTAACCATATAATGACACTTCGAAGAATAATTTAACAAATTTTCCTTATTAAATCGGTTACCGTTTGTGTCTTTATTTAACTTTACGTAATTAAAACCTGCATAAAACTTCACTTTATCCTGAAGTTCAGGGGTGAAAATATTTTTATTATGCTTAGAAAACAGATTTATAACCTTTTTGTTAATTTCATCAGACACAACAATCCCTCCAAACAATATTAAACTACAAATCTGCAAAAATGTCTAAACATTAAGCTTCATCTTTTTTAAGATATTTAAGATAATCAAGAACTTTTAATGCAGTCTCACGTCTCACTTCAACCGGAGCCAGACGCAAATATTCAACAGCATGCGAAACTTTAATATTTTTATCATACCATCTGCGCATAATATAATTGTATTGATCCTCAAGACTCAATTGTTCAAGCTCAACATCTTTTAATAAATCAATGATAAAATCAGCACATCTTACCTGAGCATCTTCAGATGAATGCTCCAGCTCGTTAATTGCTTTGCTGACTACATTATCTGTATCATACCATCTTTTAAACATTTTCATACCTTAACCCTCATTCATACAATTATTAAAACAAAATTATTATAAAATGTAAATATGTTTATGATATATTTACTATAACTACAATAAAGGGGGTATATTTTATGGCAAAAGAATGCAGTTTTGACGTTGTATCAGAATACAACAAGCAAGAACTTGTCAATGCAATTGATCAGGTTAAAAGAGAATTAACTTCTCGTTTTGATTTAAAAAATTCCAATTCGGAAGTCACACTGGAAGCCGATAAGTCAATCACTATTACAACTAATGATGAAATGAAGCTTAAAAATATCGTAGATATTCTTCAATCTAAACTTGTAAAGAGAAATATAAGCATAAAAATTCTCGATCCAAAACCTGTAGAAAATGCCCTTGGCGGCAATGTTCGTCAGATATTCGAACTTAAAAAAGGATTGACTCAAGAACTGGCAAAAACTATAGTTTCAGATATTAAAGCAACAAAATTAAAAGTGCAGGCGTCAATTCAGGGAGAACAAGTCAGAGTAACAGGAAAAGACAAAGACGATCTACAAGCTGTAATTCAAACTCTCAGAAAAAACGAAGATAAATACGATTATCCTTTAC
>CABUAQ010000079.1 GCA_902489575.1 uncultured bacterium | reverse complement strand
CTTGGATGCTATCAAGTTCTCCGTTTTATTTAGATAATAAAAGGATAAAAATGATTACGCTAATTCTAATACTTCATCTACTTTATTGACAAATTCTGAACTCTTTGCTACACGTCCATTTCCACCATTTTCTTTATATATATTATAAATTTTATCTTTGATTTCAGAGATGACATCATCCGTAATGCTGTCAATATCTAGGTGTTTAATATCCGCTATTGTAATATTGTTTTTCTTTATACTATTTGCAACAACGCCATATAATAAATAAAATAAAATATCGCTTTTTTCAGCTGAAGTATATTGGATAGTTCTTTTTAAATTTTTTTGTACTTTTTTACCTAATACAGCACAGCGATAAAATACATCCAAATCTTGATTTTCAATATACAGTTTATTATATGAATCGTCATCAGTAAGTATAGTTGAAGGACGGGCTCTTGCATAATCAGGTTTTTTTAAAAACAAAGTGATTAAGCATTGACCCAAAAATGAAACTCCAATTATTTCGCTTGGTTTCTTCCCTTGATTTTTGTAGTAGTTTTTCCTACGATCATAAAACAAACCTCTTCCTTTCAAATACAATTCAATTTGAAGGTGAATTGGATCTGTGACTCTAAGCGATGCTTTTGGAATACTTGTTTGATTATTAGTTGCAAAAATAATATTATCTCGAGACTCCTCACTATCGGGAACTATAATTCTAACTAATACATTTCTTATTTCAGAATCCAGCAAGCTTAAATTATTTTTAAAATACAAATATATTTCATTTGAGGTTTGTAAGCCGTTTACAATTTCAGGGTTTGTGAGTTGTAGTTCCCTGTTATTTACTAACATTGCTTCAGAAGTAAGAATCGTAATACCGTTATTCAGCCACCAAAAGTCCTCTGATTGACCAGTTTCCAATGTTTCTCTTATTCTCGAATTAACGTTATTCCTTCCTTGGTAATCACGTACATTTGCTTCGAAAAATTTTCTTCTTAAAATGTTATCTTCTGAAACAATAAAACGATAATAGTCTTTGAGTGATACGAGTCCAACATAATTTTTGTTTTTACCTAATGCAATTGGGACTTCAGCTAAAGGTAAATTTACTATTGTTTCTGCTGGCGTATTATACTTATCATATAACTCTGCTGCTCCAACAAACTCTATATTCACTTTAGCATTAGGAAACAGTTTACATACTAATCCCTTTAATTCTTCTGCTTGTTGCTTAACATTTGGGTGCAATTCTTCCGCATATGATACATAAATATATTTAAATTCAAGTTTAACCTTACTCGTTAATAGCTTTGTGTATAAATCTCTAAAAAAGCCAAATGATTCTCTTACATCATCATTATATCGAGTCGTAAAATCACTTAGAGAATTAGATAAAGACAATAAATTATTTGAAACATCTTTCCAATTTTGTATAGCACTTTCTTTAAATGAAGTTTCTCTTTTTGATTGAATTATTACCATTTCGACCTTTGATTCTTTTGATGGTGTGATAGAATCTATTTGATCTGGTAATACAAGATTTTTGTTCAAAAAGATGTAAATACTATCACATCCTCCATCTCCACTTGATCCAACAATTCCATTTTCAATTTCATCATCGCTCAGATCATAATCTTTTAATATCTGTGATGAAGAAAAGTACTCAAAAAAAGAAGCTTCGTCATCATATTCGTCAGAGTCTCTAAAACTTTGAGCAACACATTCTTTGATTAATATTTGACTATTTGTAAGTTGTTTATCGGCCATTTCATATACCTCAGAATTTTTATTGTATTTTTAAACTGTTATTTATTTTGATATTATACCACTCGTGCGGTGGCAATGCCGAATTAAATGCTGTTTCAAATAAAGGATACAGTTCCTTATATGTTTTTCTGTTAGAAACTATTTTCTTCAATTCAGATGTCTGCAAAGGGATTATCTTCATTCCTGCTATAGACTTTGAATAGTCTTGTGGATCATAAAACGGCGTTGTTTTTCTACTATGGAAATCAGAAATAACATTTATGTTGAGATGCATTTTCAATATAATTATTCTACAAATATATTTTGTCTATGGTATCTCATATTAACCATCATTTCGTTTGAAGGGTTATTAACATATATCTTATTTGTGTCAATATTGATTCTAGAAACATTTTCACAACTTAGTTTATTAGATATCAGAATCTTCATATTATCATCAAAAGTAATTAACCCAATATCAAAGAGCTTATCATATAATGGGGATAATAATAGTCCGTTTTCCGAACTTAATCGTTCGTAATTTGAAGCTGAACGCCAAGGCTTAATATGGCTTGCTAATAACAAACGGTTATCATTAATTCCGGTGATTATACAATGCCCATATTTTTGTATTATCCTATCTCTGAAGATTCCTTGTCCAATTCTGGATTTTATTATCATTTCTTTTTCTGTATTTGAAATATCTAAATTTGCAATTATTTTCAGTTGCCGATCGATTATAGGATTATCATATTCTGAAGAATCAAAATTTTTGAATTTCCAGTAACCCTCACCCAATCCATATACTGAGCGAAATAAATCTTCGCTTCCTCTGTAAGATTTCGTCTGGATACAATGTCTTTGTATTGTCGCCCTTACATTATCTTTCCAATTAGGGTTGGAAAAAATATAACTCAATCGTCCTTCTTTCTCAATAACGTCATATATTTCATTTAACGATCCCATACCGTTTAATTTGTTAAGTGCTGATATAATTGATGAAAGATATGTTGTTTTTTCCATTTATAGAATCACTTCCATCTTTTCAAAATCTTCGTCAGTGGCTTTTCGTAAAACCCTCATCTGTGATTCACCATTGTACCACTTTTTTCACTATGCCTTATAGCGTTAATTTGCCAGCCGCTGGTAATTATAGTTAAGATAATTGTACCTGCGAACCGATAGAACATTTAGAATAATGGCGTTTTAAATTTATTATCAAGTTGCTACGAAACAGTCCACCGGACTGTTTCTCCCAAATCATAGATTTGGAGCAACGGTCTCGAAATCAACCTTGTTGATTTCTCACTCCCACTCGACTGTGCCGGGGGGTTTGGAGGTGATATCATAAACCACTCGATTTATATGTTCTACCTCGTTTGTAATACGATTTGAAACCTTAGCAAGGATATCGTAAGGGATTTTCGCCCAATCGGCGGTCATAAAATCATCGGTCGTTACAGCACGGATTGCAACAAGGTGATCATAAGTTCTGTGGTCGCCCATAACGCCGACAGTTTTAACGCAAGGAAGAACGCAGAAGAACTGAGCAAGATTTTTCTCATATCCGTTCTTTGCCATTTCATCTCTAAGAACCCAATCGGCATCTTGAAGCACTTTAATCTTATCGGCAGTAATTTCTCCGATAATTCTTACACCGAGGCCCGGACCGGGGAACGGCTGTCTCCATACAAGTTGCTTAGGAATACCAAGCTTTTCGCCTACTGCACGAACCTCATCCTTAAATAAATCTGCAAGAGGCTCGATAATGCCGAGAAATTCAACATCATCAGGTGTATTTACCCTATTATGATGAGTTTTGATAACATCGGCATCGCCTTTACCTGATTCGATACAGTCGGGATAAATAGTGCCCTGTGCAAAATAACCGAGTTCGTCCTGTTTCCTGATTTCGTTCCAGAAAACATTAAAAAATTCAGTACCGATAATTTTTCTCTTCTGCTCAGGGTCAACTACACCTTTAAGCTTTTCAAGGAAAACATCGCCGCAGTTTACTCTTACAAAATTCATATCAAAAAGGCTTGTGAATGTTTTTTCAACAAAGTCACCTTCGTTTTTACGCATTAAGCCCTGATCAACAAAAACGCATGTAAGCTGTTTGCCGACAGCACGTGACAAAAGACCTGCTGCGACGGAAGAATCAACACCGCCTGAAAGACCGAGGATAACCTTTTTATCGCCAATCTGTTTTCTAAGCTTAGCAACGGTATTTTCAATAAAATTATCCATTACCCAATCGCCCTTACAGCCGCAAACTTCATAAAGGAAATTATAAAGCATCTGCGAGCCGAAAACAGAATGAGTAACCTCAGGGTGGAATTGAACGGCATAAATATTTTTCTCAACATTTTGCATAGCTGCGCAAGGGCAGGCATCTGTTGTGCCGATAATCTCAAAGCCCTCAGGAACAGTTGAAATATAGTCCGTATGGCTCATCCAAACTACTGATTTTTCATCAACGTCTTTAAAAAGCTTTGACTCTTTTTTAGTAAATTCAATCTTGCCGTATTCACTTTGAGGAGCTGTTTTAACCTCGCCGTCACCCATCCAAGCGATAAGCTGACAGCCGTAGCAAATACCTAAAATAGGTACTCCGATATTTAGTATATCTTTAGTATAGTGCGGAGATGCCATATCGTAAACCGAGTTAGGACCGCCCGTAAAAATAATACCTTTATAATCATTTTTCTTAATAGTTTCAAGGTCGGTTGTATAAGGCAAAATTTCCGCATAAACATGGTGGTCACGCACACGTCTTGCGATAAGCTGATTATACTGCCCGCCGAAATCAAGAACAAGTATTTTTTCCATATTTTCCTCCGTAAAAATTACTTACAGTTTATTATATATTATAAAAAGAGCATTTGCAAGTAATATTGAAAATAATGATAAATAATCATTGAGTCATAATTTTTACGAACTGAAAAAATTAATCAAGAGTAATTGCAATATGCTCGCCGTTTTCCGTATCAATATTAACAATATCCGTCATATCATTTTCTGCCAATGTCGCAATTTTGTCAGAAATATCCTTGCTAAGACCAAACATATTGCCGATATTAAGGCCGAGCTTTACAAACTTAAAAGGAACTTTAATAATATTCTCTTTTCCATTTTGCTGTGTAACCTTAATCATAATATTCTTTTTGTCATCACTTGATTTTGCATTTGTGTCTTTATTTTCTGATGAATTGACAATATCTTCCTCGTTCTCACGAAGAAGAGCATCAACGCTGACACCGAAATAATCGGCTATTTCGGTAAGTAGAGAAACATCGGGGCAAGAACTGTTATTTTCCCATTTTGAAACAGCCTGAGCAGATACTCCCAATTCATTTGCAAGCTCCTCCTGCGTTATTCCCTTTTTCTTTCTTAATGCGGATATATTATTACCGATATTCATTGCCGCTACCTCCGTTTTAATTTCATTTTTGATTTTGTTAAACATATCAGTTACCTCCTTCGGTAAGCTAATCGTAACACCAAAAATGCCAAATAATCAATTATCCGTCAGTTGTTAAACTACACTGTTTGTTGATTTTTCACTCAACTGACGGTTGAGTAACAAAAAAGAGCAGGAATCAGGCGCATTGCACAAGGAAATGCCCCCTTACCTGCTCTTTAATAATTATTTAGTTAAGACCTTTTTCGTCAAAATTAAGAATAGTGGAAATAATAACGTCAAAGCCTGTTTTGATAGTTTCAGGAACAAGGCGATCTGCCGTGTCACGGCGGTTATGATAATAATCTGCCGGCCTTGGGTCCATAGCGGCAAGGCACGTTGCAGTAATTCCTGCCTGAGAAAAAGCAGCAGCGTCCGAAGAACCGAAAAAGACAGAAGAAAGTTCAATGTCATCATGACCTGCGTCCTTAGATGCGTCCATAACCAATTGGCTAAACTGCTGATTATTTTTAACAGTACCGGTCATATCCTTATTATAAACACGGAGATATTCACGGTCGGTAAGAGTATCTACACACAAAACAACCGTTTCAACGCCACTGTTTACATATTCGTCATAATGATTTTTTGCCCAACTCTTGCAACCTCTGAGACCTGCTTCCTCGCCGTCTGTAATCATAGCGCAAACCTCTGTATTTTCAAAATCAACACCTGCCATATCAAGCATACGAAGTGCACAGACAGCTGCATAAGTACCTGTAAGGTTATCGTTAGCACCCGGAGAAATAGTGTTGAAATCAACAAACATAAACAATGTAACCATACCAAGAGCAGTTACAAAATGGAAAATGTAGCTGTAATTAATCATAAAATCGCCGAAAGTGCCCATATCAACAAAGTTGGCAACAATAGCGATAACGCTCAAAATAAATGAAACGATTGCACCTCCGATTGTCCAACTCATAAAGATAGCCATAAGAGGTACTTTTTTACCGTAGTAAAGGTGACGCCATTCATAAGCCGCATCAATATGACCGCTGATAACAATTCTTCTCTTAACCTCGCCTCTCGGCTTTCGTACACCCATAAGATTATGAGCCTCAATCTTTTTATAAAGAGGGTCCATAAACTGCTTATAAAGCAAAAATTCCATAACGGTGATAAAAAGACCTACAAAAACAACGCCGCAAACAATACATTGCGCCAAAAGAGGTGTAATAATACTTGTATACATTAAAATTGCACAAGCAACTATTGCCAAGAAAATGACAACAGATACAAGCTTTGTAAAATGGAGAAATGCCTTGGGAGCCATTTTATAGCTTTCAAACTCTGTACCGTCGCAGAAAGTATCCATTTCTTTTTTAATATGCTTTTGAGCCGCATAGCAATTCTCGTTGCCTGACTCACGAGGTCCGTATTTTTTAATTACGTTTGTAATTTCCTTAACGGTATAATCAACATTTTCTTTGATTACTGCCTGAGGAAAATCAGAAAATTTCATTTACTTTTCTCCTTGCTCAATATATTTTTTGTTAAGCTTAACTTCAAGATGAGTATCGCCCATACTGAACTCTTTTCTAATCTTTGATTTTAAGAGCCATTTTTTAGGCATAGCTACACTGTTTACCGCATAGCTCATACCAAAATATTCAAAATACGGCTTGAAATTTTCCATTCTTGCCATAAATGAATCAAATTCTTTCTTGCTTTCAGGCGACCAAGCCACCTCGGCAAGCGCTTGAGTTCTCGGATACATAAATACTTCTAACTTTTCGGGACAATCTGTCCACTCTGTCCAGTTTTCTGCCTCTATTCCGAGAATGTTTTTTTCACTTTCGGGTTTAATTCCGAAATTTTTATAGTTGTAATTATATGTGTTTTTAAGAGAGTATTGAGCATAAGTCATATCAAAATAGAAGGACTGATGATTAGACAAGATTACGCTGTTGCCGTTATTTGCCCAATCTCTTGCTCTTGAATCTTTTTTAGGAGTCCAATATTGGCATATTACGGATTTATCAAGGCTTTTTGCCTTTAAAACCTCATTCCAACCGATAAGCCTCTTGCCCTTTGACTTGACAAACGCAAGAATTTCATTATTAAGCCAGCCTTGCAAATCTTCCTCGTCCTTAAGGTTGTTATCCTTAATCCTCTTTTGACAGCAAGGGCATTTTTTCCACTCCGACTTCGGTGCTTCGTCACCGCCGATATGAAAATAAGGTGCAGGGAAAAGTGAGCAAACCTCATCAATAACGTTTTTAACAAAATCAACCGTTTTATCCTTGCCTGGGCAAATAGGCCTGTTCCAATCAAATTGCCTAAGCTTTCTTTGAGGAATGGCGCCGCCAAAGTATCCGGGCACATCCCTGTTAATTTCACGGCACGCAAGCCAAGGATAAGCGGCAATAGCAGCGGCGCAGTGAGCCGGAAAATCAATTTCAGGCACCACCATTATTCCACGTTTTGCGGCATAATCAACAATTTCCTTAATATCATCCTGAGTATAAAAACCCGAATATTCCTCATTAATAATATCTGTACTGCCCCAACCGTGAATTTGAGTATATGCTCTTTTTGAGCCAATCTCGGTAAGAAGCGGATATTTTTTAATTTCAATTCTCCAGCCCTGATCGTCAGTCAAATGCCAATGGAAAACATTAAGCTTTAACATAAACATCATATCGAGCATTTTTTTAACATATTCCTTGCCGAAGAAATGGCGGCTTTCATCAAGCTGAACGCCTCTCCAAGAAAATCTTGGCTTATCATTAATAATGCAACAAGGAATTTCTTTTGAGCCAAGCTCAAATTTACCAATCTGACGGAGAGTTTGAAGCGCATAATAAGCGCCTGTTTCACTTGAAGCCTTGATTGAAATTAAATCGGGTGTAACCTCCAACTTATATTCCTCTTTATCAAGCGAAGAGTCCTTTTTTATAACAAGTTTGCCGTCCTGAGCTTTTTCAAGCTTTAAAAGTTTTAAATCAAAATCGGAATTCACCTTAAGCTGTTCGTCTATCGCAAACACGCCGCTCTTTTCCTGAGCATAGTATGCAAGCGGTATTAACTGCAACATAAAATTACCTCACTAATATACATTTTGTTTTACCACAACATTTTACATTTTACCATAATATAACATAAAACTCAACTGTTTAAAGATTTTGTAAATTATTAGTAACAATTAAAGTGCAAGAAAATCGGAAATTTGGCTTAATTTGTCCAAAACAGGCGCATTTGTTTTTTCAAGAACACTTCTATCCTGATGGCCGCAGGAAACAAGTATGCAATCGCAGGAAATACTTTGCGAAACTTCATAATCGTGAACGGTATCTCCGATAAAAAGGACATCGTTTTTATCTATTTTGTTATCATCAAACCACTTTTTCGCAAGACTTGATTTGCTCACCGCCAAATCGTCATCTATACCCAATACATCATCAAAGTAATCTTTGACTTTAAATTTCTCCACCTGATTTAAAAGTCTGTTTTTCTCGCAGGCGGAAACAATGATTTGCTTACATCCCCTATTTTTAAGGAGTTTAAGAATCGGCAGCGTTTCATCATTAAGCTTTGCCGTAAATTGCAAAGAAGTATAAACCTCAACATATATTTCAGCCAAGTCCTCAAATTTATCCCTCGAAAAATCAAAGCCTGCCTTTTGATAATATTCACTTACGGGGAACGTAAATATTTTCTTATATAAATCAAGGTCAATTCTGTTTTTATATCCTGTTTTTTCAAGCATTTTGTTCATTGTGTAAACGCTGATTTCAACATCGTCAAAAAGCGTGCCGTTCCAATCCCAAATTACGTATTTATATTTCATAGCTTATTCTTTATTATTAGCGCCGAAAATATCGGCAACCTCGGTTATTGATATGTATGCTTTAACTGCGAAAACGGCTTGGACTGATGTTCATGCCGTTTTCGCGTGTAGAAAAAATCCAATTACAAATTTCTACACGCTGTCAGACTTCGAGAAAGTGTGATAAATTTCG
>CABUAQ010000078.1 GCA_902489575.1 uncultured bacterium | reverse complement strand
TTTTCATTTTTATGAGTATAGTATTTATAATTTGTATCCAGTATAATTTTTGAAAAATGTTTTAAAAACGGAGCACTATATAGTATAGTCTCTCCTACATCAAACTTTCTGTCAAAATCACTACGAATTTTCTTTGATTTTTTTATTTTAAACTCTGTTTCTTTTGCTATTTTTATATCAGGAAAATCTTTTTGGATTTCTGTCATAATTTTTTGATAACCTATAAACGCCCCATATTCGCTCCAGTGGTGGTCTGTTTTAAACGCAACAAAATCCTTTTCTGAAGCTTTTTTTAAATCTTCATAAACATAAACAATATTAGCATCAGATTTGTCTTGCAGCATTTTTATATTGTAATTTAGCTTTTCTAACCCTTCCGGGTTTGCAAAATCTTTTGCATATTGTTGGTAGATATACTGATTGGGTGGAACAATTAAGAGATACAATTTGATATTGTGCTTGTTACAAAACTTATTTAATTTATTCAATTCCGTTGCTATAGGCTTGATATCATTTTTAGAAAAAATTTTTTCTTTGGGAATATAGTATTTTGAGAATACTACATTTGAATTCTTAAAGAAGTACATTTTTTCTGTTTCAAGTTTACTGTTAATGAAAAATTTATAAACGTAATTTATATCAATTAGTTCCTTTCTAAAAGCAAATCTGTCATTGAACCAGTTTTCAAAGTTTTTCCCAAATGTGTAATTGATTTTTCCCTCTTTGTTTATTAACTTATGCCATGTTGCAAGTTTACGGTTCTCTGATACGGATATTTTTCCCTGTTTAATGTGTGACATCGGAAGAAGCAATATAATAAAAAATGCAGTTAGAAATAATATTTCAATTCTTGATTGATTCTTTATTGTTTTAAAATCAGCAATGTATGATGTGATTTTCAAGGAAATCAGATATCCCAAAATTGAGATGACAATAGATAACAAAAAGTCAAAATTAGCGGAGCTTTTGTGTCCAAGCCAGATGTGGTGTGTGAAATATAATATCCCAAATGTGAGACACAGTGCTATATAATATCTCTTCTTCATCATTATAAAACCAGTCAATCGAATATATTCTATAGACTATAATCAATAGAACATATTCAATATAATCTAAAATAGAAAAATATGCAAGATGAAGATGTGTCTATTCAGAATATAAAGAAAAAAGAGTTATTAGCAGTTTTGGGTGCTATTGTCTTTGAAAAACGCTCGAATTTGAAAAAAGGCATAAATACTTTTTCTTATGAATACGATATTGGCAATGGATTATTATCACGTTTAGAAAAGGGCTTGATCGATACAAAAGTTACTACATTATGGAAATTGGCAAATGCATTTGGTTACCATAAATGTTCAGACTTTATAAAATTAATAGAAGAAAAGCTCCCAAATGATTTTAATTTTTATAATTAATTTAGATACAAAATAAAGAAGCCCCAGAATACTCTGGAGCTTTTTTATTAAATGGTCGGGATGACACGATTTGAACGTGCGACCCCCTCGTCCCAAGCGAGGTGCGCTACCAAGCTGCGCCACATCCCGAAAGAGGTGCCTGTAACCTACTGGTCACGCTTCTTATAATATTTCAAATATTTTTCAAAGTCAAGAGCTTTTATTAAAAAACTTTTATTAAAATTTACATTATTAATAATTTAGATTTTGATTTTTTGTATGGTACAATCATAGTATTATGGTTAGATTAATCAATAAAGATAATATGGATCACCTCACTTCAGTTGCGTATTTTATTATGAAAATACAAGAACTGTTTACGTATATTGCTAACGTTGATCATCCTGAAGTTGGACCATGTGTATATGCTATGTGGCATGAAAATCAATTTTGTTCGCACGGTTTACCAAACAGAAATAACGTAAATATTTTGATAAGTAACTCTTTGGATGGTGAAATTATTGCAAGAGTTTGTGAAAAATGGGGGTTTAAAATCTGTAGAGGATCTTCAAATCGCAGAGGGTCTGTTTCAGGAACATTGAAAATGATTTCGAAGCTTAAAGATGGTGAAAATATAGCAATTATGGTCGATGGGCCCCGTGGTCCGCTGCATAAAGTTAAACCGGGTGCAATTGTCTTATCTCGTGAGGCTAATGTTCCGATTGTTCCTGTCCATTGGTATTCATCTAATTTAAACTTCGTAAGGTTTCCTTCTTGGGATAAAATGACATCACCTATTGGTCCATGCTGGCTTATTAATGTTTACGGTGAGCCGATATATCCGGAAGGTAAATCTGATGAACAAATTGCTCAAGAGGTGAAATCTTCGCTTGAACATTTGGCAAAGATTGCTCCTGATAAGTACAAAGAGGCTGTGAAACAAGGATTATGGTTCAAAAGAAAGAAGTAAAAGTTTCAATATTGCAAATGTCATCTCTGATTGGTGATGTTGGAAGCAATATAACAAAAGCGGAATATCTTATTAGTGAAAATTTAGTTCCTGACTCTTCAGATGTCCTCGTTCTTCCTGAAGTTTGGTCTGTAGGATGGTCCTGTTCTCATTTTATTGATTCTGCTCAGGATTTATCAGGGTCTATTATTGATTTTTTAAAGCGAATTGCTCTCAAGTATAATATTAATATTATCGGAGGCAGTTTTGTAGAAAAAGTCGGTGATAAGTATTTTAATTCTTGTCCTGTAATTTCACGCAGCGGAGAACTTGTTGGTAAATATTCTAAGATGCACTTGTATTCTTATTACGGTTGTGATGAGAGTAAGTATGTTTCAGCCGGGGATTCACCATTAATCGTTGAACTTGATGGTGTAAAATATGGTATAAGTATCTGCTATGATATTAGATTTCCCGAACTTTACAGAGCTTATGCAAAAGCCGGTGCTGATGTTTTAGTTAATTGTGCTGCCTGGGGTGCTAAAAAGCCTGTTCCGTGGGAAATGATGACCAAATCAAGGGCTATTGAAAATCAATGCTATATGGTTGCATTAACTCAATGCGGGTACATTGAAGATGGCGAATATAACCTTGGTCAATCCAGAATAATTGACTATAAAGGTGATGAATTAGCGTTTATATCTGAGGATGAAGGTATTGTAAGTGCTGACATTTCTCTTGATTTGATGTATGATTTTAGAGCAAAATCACCAATTTTAAATGATATTAGAAATGATTATGAGGTAAAAAACATATGAAAAAAATAGTTTGTATATTGTTATCAATGTTTATGACCGCTTCTGTCGCTTGTGCAGAGTCTATTACCAGAACAATTACATCTTTAGGTGTTAATAAAAGTGCTGTTTCAGTATCAATAAAAGATGTTCAAAGCGGAAATACGATCTACAAATTAAATGAAAGAGCACCAATGACACCGGCTTCCACTTTGAAAGTTTTGACCTCTTCTGCTGCATTAAATACTTTGGGAAAGGATTTTTTATATTCAACAAAGTTATATAAAAGTACAAATAACGATTTATATTTAAAATTGTCAGGCGATCCTTTGTTCACATCAGGGGATCTGGGTGTACTTGTTGAAGCTGCCAAAGCTAAAAATATTTCTCCAAAAAATTTTTATATAGATGATAGTGTATTTGATAGAAATGAATGGGGTGAAGGCTGGCAATGGGATGATGATTTAAACCCGCTTATGCCTAAGTTCAGTGCATATAATATAGATAAAAATCTTGTAAAGATAGAAGTCTCACCATCTAATGATAAAACACCTGCCAGTCTTGTAGTAAAACCATTTTATCCGATAACATTTACAAATCTTGTGATAACTGATTTTTCCCTGCCAAATAATATTAAAATTGACAGGGATAATGCAATTGCGCCGAATGTGCTTAATATTTCAGGTGTAGTTTCAAAAATAGCTTATAAGGTTGTTCCGGTCGCAAATCCTAAGATGAATTTTATATTAAGACTTGAAGAGACTATTTTGAACAAAAAACTTGAATATTTTGAACCGATAAAATTTGCAGCACTACCAAAAACCAATGTTTATTTGGTGAGTGAAATGGTGCACGATATGAGTTCTGTTTTATCAAATATCTTAAAGTCAAGCGATAACCTGACTGCAGAAACTTTATTTAAAACAGCAGGTTCAGTATGGGCAAGATCACAAGGAAATATAAGTAACTCTTTAAACATGCTGGAAGCTTATTTGAATAAAATTGATTTAGAGCATGAAGATATAAAAGTTGTTGATGGCAGTGGTGTTTCTAAGAATAATATAATAACTGCGGATTTTATGTCAGATTTTCTTGTATATCGTGCTTCTAATGATGATTTTGAAGATTTTATGCTTATGTTTCCTGCTCCGGGAGAAGGAACTTTAAAAAACAGGATGCTTTATTTTAAAGATAATCTAAGAGCTAAAACTGGAACGCTTTCGGATACAAGTGCTATTGCAGGTTATATAAAATCTCGAAGAGGTAAATTATATGCATTTGATATAATGATAAATGATGCTAAGACTTCTTCTGCTGATAAGAAAAATGTGGAAGAACAAATTCTTCGTAATATTTATGCAAATTACTAAACAAAAGGATTTAAATTTATGTATGAACCAGAGGTTACTGTTGTAACGGCAACATCAAATATCGTGGATAATGATCAGGCAGATGATTTTACCCTTCAGGTAAATTTACTTGCAAGACAGTCATACCCGTATGTAGAACACTTAGTTATTGATAATACTTCAAAAGACGGAACGGAAGTTTTGTTGAAAGAGTACAAAAATGCCGGTTTTTTGAATTTCTTTTCTGAACCTGACCACGGGAAATTTGATGCGTTTAATAAGGGGTTAATAAGAGCTAAGGGTAAGTACATTTCGTTTTTAAGCTGCGATGATTTTTACCATGATATAACGGCAATTTATGATATCGTCAATCTTATGGAAGAAGAAAATGCAGATTTCTGTTTTTTTCCGTCGTACTGCTGTCATCCTGACGGGTATGTCTTTCAATTTATGCCGGCTATGCTTAATGCTTTTCAAGTTGCTCCTTGTCCAAGACAAGCCATGTTTTTTAAACGTTCGGTGCTTGATGAAATAAGGGCTTTTGATGACAAGTTTAAGCTTTTGGCAGATTATGACTTAGTTATAAGATTGTTATTGCATGGCTATAAAGGTGTTTTATTTGAAGGGAATTTAGTTACTTATAAACTGGGAGAGATGGTGACGAAGCATACAATTCAGGCTGAAGCCGAATGTAACCACATTTTTTATAAGAATTACAAACCTATTTATCCTGTTTCTAATGAAATTCTTGACAGGATGGTTAAGTTTTCTGAAATACCCAGACCTCTGCTTGATAAATTAGTTACTGTATTCCCGCAGCAAGACAGGGATTTGTTTTTTGAGCGGTATCAGCAGATGTATGAATTGCGTATGCAAGCCGTAAGAAATTTGAGAGAACAGGCGAGACGTAATAGATAAATTTGTAAATTTATTTGTTTTTAACTATTTGCAAAAAATCTTTTCAAGTTTATAATTAGAATAAGTTATATTTTATTTAAGAAAGTTAGGGAAGTATGAGTGAACAAAAAATTGCGGTACTAGGATGCGGAATATGGGGAAGAAACATTGTCCGTAATTTCTATAATTTAAATGCATTAGGGATGGTTTGTGATTTGGATGAAGAGAACCTTGCAAAGGTTAGAGAACAGTATCCAAATGTTAAAACAACAAAAGATTTTAATGATATTTTAAACAGTAAAGAAATAACAGGTGTTGTTGTTGTAACACCATCACATACTCATTACAAGTTTGTAAAGGCTATGCTTGAGGCCGGTAAACATGTTTATGTAGAGAAGCCTATTTCAACAGTAGCTCAAGAAGCAAGAGATTTAACTGATTTGGCTGATGCGAAAGGGCTTATATTAATGGTTGGTCACCTTTTATTGTACCATCCTGCTGTTAATAAGTTAAAAATGCTTGTTGAAGATGGCGTGTTAGGTGATATAGTTTACGCTCAAAGTGATAGATTAAATATTAATTATTTTAAAAATGACAGAAGTGTTATGTGGGATTTAGCTCCGCATGATGTGTCTATGATAAGTTATGTTTTAGGGAAGAATCCTAAGCGTGTAATATCAGCTATCGGATGTTCTTCTGATGGCAACGATATTATGGATATTACACATATAGGTATTCAAATGGAAGGCGGGGCTATAGCTCACATAACAGATAGCTGGATTACACCAAGAAAACACGTTCAGCTGCTTGTTCGAGGTACTAAAGCTACTGCTATTCTTGATGATACGGTTCCTGACCATAAGCTTACTATTTATGATAATTTTAAAGCCGGTACTATTGAAAATGTTCAGATGGAAGATTATTTGGAAATTGAACCGTTAAAACTTGAATGTCAACACTTTATTAATTGTTGTAATACCGGACAAAAGGCAAGATCTGATGGTGAAAACGGATTTATTGTGGTAAGTATCTTAGAAGAGGCTGAAAAAATTATGCTTGGCGATCGTGCTAAGAATCTGGATAACTTCGATTTTGCATTATCAAGATCTAAGAAGATATAGTTTATAAAAGAGGAAATTATGGCAAATTTTATTTCGATTTTTAGAATATTTGTAGCTTTGCTTGCTGTGTATTTATTGTTTGTTCAAACAACTTTGGCTTATGCAATTGCATTTGTGCTGACAGTAATTGCGTTTGCTCTTGACGGGGTTGACGGCTACGTTGCAAGAAAGTTTCATGAAGAATCCGAGTTGGGATCAGTTTTAGATATAATGGGAGATAGAATTGTGGAAGCATCCTATTGGGTTGCTTTTGCGGTTTTAGGTTATCTTGCAGGTGATAATCTTGCATTAAATGCAATGTTTCCTATTGTGTGTGTAGCCAGAGCATTTACTACGGACAGTATCAGGAGTGTTGCCCTTTCAAAAGGCTTTACTGCATTTGGTGATAAAACTATGCAGACTACTGCTCTTGGTAAATTTATTTGTGCTTCAAGATTTATGAGAATATCTTATGCAGTGGCAAAAGTTATGGCATTTATTATTATAATTCTGGTAAATACTCCTGGAATGGAGGTTTATACTTGGAATTCTTCATTAAACACTGTGGGAATTGTCCTTGCGTGGATTGCGATAATATTCTGTGTTGTCAGAGGCTTGCCTGTTGTGATGGAATGTAAGTCTTTATTCAAAAAAGATTAGTTTAAAGTCGGGGGCTTGTGATATGGCAAAGTTGAATATTGTACTATATGAACCTGAAATTCCACAAAATACCGGAAATATTGCCAGGCTTTGTGCCTGTACCGGTGCCGGATTGTTTTTAGTCGGGAAATTGGGTTTTTCTTTGTCAAGTAAATATACTAAGCGTGCGGGACTTGATTATTGGGATAGTGTCGATTTGCATAAATTTGATACTATGGATGATTTGTACAATGAATATCCGGACGGTACTTTTTATTATTTGACTACCAAAGCTGATAAATTATATACAGATATTCTGTTTAAAGACGGCGATTTTATTGTTTTTGGGCCTGAAACAAGAGGTTTGCCTGATAAATATGTGAAAGATTCCCATGCCAGAACTATTCCAATGGTGAAAGGTCAACGTAGTTTAAATTTATCTAATTCGGTAGCAATTGTAGCATATGAAGCGATAAGGCAAAATGGATTATAAACTTCCGGTACGTATTGAAAATTCTAATAAATCGACTTACGGTAAAGTGTTAAATATTGCGGGTTCTGATTATATGCCAGGTGCGGCGTATCTTTCGAGTATTTCAGCACTTAAAGTTGGCTGTGGTTATTGTTTTTTAGCTTCCACACAACGGGTAATTGATGCTGTTGCTGCTCAGTCACAAAATATTGTATTTGTGCCGTTATCTGAGGTTGTACAGCAGATAATAAATTCTTCTTGTAATGTTATTGAAATAGGCTGCGGGCTTTCTCAAAGTAAAGAAGCGGTAGAACTATTTAATAAGGTGTTAGATAATGCGAATCCGGAAACTCCGCTTGTCATTGATGCTGATGGATTGAATATCCTTTCAAAATCTTCTGACAAATATTTTTCAAAAGAGTTTAAAAATGTTGTATTAACTCCACATCCTAAAGAAGCTTCGAGGTTGTTAGGATGTAATTTAGAGGATGTTTTATCTGATCTTAATGTATCAGCTGAGTATATATCAAAAAGATATCATTGCGTAACAGTTTTAAAATCGCATAGAACTATTGTTTATTCTAATAACGGGCAAAAGTATATGAACACTACAGGAAATAATTCAATGGCCAAGGCTGGTTCCGGGGATGTTTTAACTGGTATGATTTCAGGGATTATTGCGCAAGGTAAAAATATATTTGAAAGTGCTGTTTTAGGTACGTATTTGCACGGGCTGGCGGGTGATTTGGCAAAGGAAGACCTGAGCGAATACAGTGTTATGGCTGATGATTTGCTCAGGTATATTCCTCATTCTATAAAAACTTTAGCAGATTAGCCAAAAAAGTTAATGTGTCTGGAAGCATCTTCTGCAATTTGTTCAGGTTTCCCATGAGCTACGGCATATGAGAAGTTGTCTGCCATTGTTTGAGCTTCTAATGTTGCACTAGGTCTAGACATAATTGCAAATGGTCCAAAATATCTGTCTTCCGGTTTTTCAGTTAAAACATCCATTGCAGCGTTAAAAAATTTACTTTCCGCAATTTCTTTTTCTACAGATGATACTATTGATTTTGGATATATTTTACTTGCACTAACGTATTCATGTGCTTTATTTATACCTTTTTCAATTCCATTTGTAAGCATTGTTTCTCTACCTGTAAATGTTACTTTGTTGATCATTTTTTTCTCCTTTTTATATTGTGCAGGTTACTGCCTGCTTGTTTACCTTATTAAATTTCTTCATTTTTTGAAACAAATAGCCTAACTAGATACTCTTACTCTCTAGTCAGGCTATTTAAACGTAAAAATCTCTATAATTATAAATATTTCGGCTTTATGTAATTATTAGTTCTCAATTTGTTCCATTATTTCGAATGGTTTTTCAAGAACTTTCATTGTATCTTTTGATAAGATACCTCTTTTTAACTCTGTGAAGCTTGCTCTTTTTGAGCTGAATTTCTCTTTCAGAAATTCGTAAGCAACTTTAGGATCACATTTAGAACCACAAGTAAATAAATCCACCGCTGCATATCCAAGCTCCGGCCAAGTGTGTATTGCCAGATGGCTTTCAGCAATAATGACAACGCCAGACACTCCATACGGGTTGAACATATGAAAACATTTTTGTACTATAGTTGCTCCGCATTCTAATGCTGAATCAACCATATACTTTTCAACTTTATCCAAACTGTTAAGAGTATTTGGGTCACATTCAAAAAATTCTGCAAGTACGTGCTGCCCTAAGTGTACTTCGTCAACACTTGTTTCTTGAAACATGTTTAAAGTTGCATTTGTCAATTTATTTTTCTCCTTATGTCATAAATGTATATTTTTAACACTATTAAATAATATACTAAAAAATATTTTTTTGTTACAT
>CABUAQ010000077.1 GCA_902489575.1 uncultured bacterium | reverse complement strand
GGTTACGAACATGTTTACATCAACTAAGAAAGAACAAAAAGAAATGCAAGCTCAGATTATTGAATCAGCAGGTAAAATCTACAATTACCTATCTGACAAAGGTGAAGTTACTATCAACAAACTAAGAAAAGATATGGATCTTGATGATAACTTTACTTATATGGGTCTTGGATGGTTATCAAGAGAAGATAAAATCTTCTATACTCAAAAACCAAAATCTGTAACTGTTAGATTAAGCTAATTATATCTGGCTTGAACAATGATTTATAATGGCGGATTTTTATAAAAATCCGCCATTATTTTACAATTTTGTCATATTTATTCTATTTTCCTGAATAAATGGTATAATATTCCTAAAATTAAGGGGAATTACAATGAGCAAAAATATTCTAAGTCCAAAAGGTACAATTGATCAAACATTCTTTATTATTTATTATCTTATATTAACAGCAATTTATATTTTTGGAGGTTTACTCTTAATTATCATTATTTTTAAAAATAATTTAAATTCTCTATATTTTATGTGGCCTCTTCTTATAATAAAAATTCTTATTGCGTTTAATTATAAGAAAAGAATTAAAGATATTACACAAAATTTACCACTATCAATATTTTTAGGTTTTATACTGACATTTGATACCGAATGCCTTGTTGCATGTAAAATGATTAAAGATATACAAACATCAACAATTTTGTTTATTATATTTGGCATCTTTATTTTATTTATTCAACCTGCGATTGTAGCACTCATTCCGGGTAGAGAAACCAATCAAACCCAAGATGAAAAAACAGAGCAAGCTTAAGTATAGAAATGAAACTTATTGAAGAAAAAAAACCTGATATTAATCTTATTTATTCTGATTTGGAACAACATTTTCCAAAAACAGAGCTAAAAGATAAAAATGTGTTTGAAAAAATTTTAACAATTCCTGAATACAAAGTCTTTCATATTGTTAATAATGGTACTGCCTGCGGGTATTTTACATTTCTGGAATTTCCAGATAGAACAATTTTAATAGATTATATTGCCATATATAAAAATTTCCGCGGCAAGGGAGGAGGCTCAAAAACATTTGATTATATCAAAGAACAGATGAACTACCTGGGCTGCTATTTGGAAGTTGAAAAAGAAAATCCTGACGATATAAATACCACAAGAAGAATACGTTTTTATCAAAAACAAGGAGCCCAACTTCTCAATATGAACTATATTTATCCAAATCACCAAGGACATCTCCCAATGGATTTATATTTCATGCCCTTTGATGAAAACTATTTCCCCAAAAAGGAAGATATCTTCAATAATATAAAACTTTCTTTTGATAAACTTCATTTTGATATTGATGACAGAGAAAAAATATTTACTAAAATTCAAATCAACATGAGTTTATAATATATCTGAAATTTTGGCAAATATATTATTAACCTCTGAAGAACCGTAAATTCATTGAATCATAGCTTAATTGTTTAAATCCGTTATATTTGTAAAAATCAAGTGATGAAGAAACTGAATGAAGCGTAATATCCTTATCCTCAAAAGCTTTTTTTAAAGCATTAAGCAAACCGGTTCCAACTTTTTTATACAATCTGTTATGTTCAGAAAATTGAAATTCAGGTTTTGTTTCGAAATGTTCAATGCTCACATATGGCAGAAACTCTTTGACAGATACCCCGGTTGCTGCCAAAATACTATCAGGATGTAACCTGTTAAACCTTTTTTTTTGTGTCGTTAATATATAAAATTTTCGTCCGCTATTAAAAATATCATTATCATGTAAATATTTTGCATCGTCATAAACATCAGAAGTAAATATTGCATCTTTCCATGTATCGTTAATTTTTTTAAGAGCAAAAATATCTTCTTTATTTGATAAATCAATTCTTATTAAAGAAACATTATGATCTTTATATTTCCCATTAATATCTCTTTTTTGTATCGTTGCTCTGGTAACATATTTCCCGTTAAAACTAACCTGCACAATAATATCCTCACTTAATTCCATTCATATAAAACCTATAAAAATAAAATTTGCTAAAAATATTACAACGTTTCAACATATTCGCGAACTTTTTGCATTCTTATTTTATCATTCTTACAATTTTGACGTAAATCTAACATTAAATCGTAATAAGCTTCAAAATTACTACGTATTCCCGCATTTTTAAATATTTCATCCATAAAACCATGTAAGTACGCAAATACCGCATCCATCGGGAGTTGATGTTTTTCACATGCCAGTACACACTTTTTAAAAATTTCTTTTTTCAAGGTAACATCACCATCTTTTTTTATAAATATCCGCATTAAATTAAACATATCATTGGAATTTTTACTTGGAACCCAATCAATATCATCAACAATTCTTATAGATTTCCCGACTTTAACAAAATTATTAGGGTTATTTGTGTCAAATTTATAATACAAACTTGCATCCTGAATGCTATTTAAAATACTAAAATCACCTGCCAACCTATCATATGCTCTTTGAGGAAGTGATGCAAATTCTTTTAAAGCATAATTATATTTGCTTAGACCGTCATCAATAGGATTCGCCATTTCCAAAAAATCCTTTCTGTTTTTGGCAGCATTTCTGATAATTTCAATATTGCCGATTTTTGCAATAACTTTACCCCACCACACTTTCAAATCTTTAAACCTATTATCAGGATAAAATTTCATCTCACCCACTTCCGGTTTATGAATATAATACGTCTTAAAAACAAAATAATCGTCAATCCTGAAGACTTCGCCATTACTACCATCACCCATTTTGCATTTTATATTTTTCCTTGACTTTAAGATTCCCGGAAAATTATTTATAATTTCATCTTTATTACAACCTGTATTAATCATTTTTTCAAACTGCTTACTAAAAGAACTTTTGTAATATGATTGAAAAGATGGAGAATATTTATAACAGTTTTTATCTGGGGTAATTATTATATCCATATAACTTGTAAAATCCGTAAAACTTAAATTTTGCTGTAAAAACAAAAATAAAAAAGAGATAAGGTAAACCATATCTCCTTTTTATTAGCAAGGGAGAGACTCGAACTCTCGACCTCTCGGGTATGAGCCGAACGCTCTAGCCAGCTGAGCTACCTTGCCATATGCCTTTTTGTTAATTCTGCAAACAACTCGCATCGCGCAAAACAATTCTTGCATAAATAAAAAAATTTTTCAAGTATTTTTACCGGATAATTATAAATAGTATTTAAAACTATATATTCACTTATCCTTCTATATTAATTTTAATTTTAGACCCATAATCAACAGCTTTTGCAGCTTCATAATTTGTTAATCGTTGATTTAAGTTATTAATTTTGTTTGCTTTAGCTTCTGCTTTGTCTAAAAATTTAAGCCCTTTTGGATGAATTAATCCTTGGGAAATTACGATATTGTCAATTGCATTTTCGCTGTTGTCTACAATTTCTGCTGCAAGAGCCTGCCTGTTATTACATTTTCTGATTATAATATTCACCGGATTATTTTCTTGCCTTTTCACAGCAGCATCAAATGCATCACAAAAACTATCATAAGCCTTATCTGTAAGCGCCATGGCTTGACGTTTTATAATAGCATGAGCATCAGAACCAATTTTAATCGCCATACCAAAATTCACAGCTGCTCTTGTATTTTGTCCTACCGGATTTAAACCTAAATTCATGTTATATACCTCTTTTAGACTACACACCGACTCAACGCACATAAAAAATAAAATTTGCTAAAAAGCTTTTTGAATATGAAGTTATATTAAGCAGGCAATATGTTATTTCACAAATTTATTACATTAACATTTTTGTACATTTTTTGTATATAATACAAATATGATTAAAGATTTAACTAAAGGTGAACCCCTAAAGCTTATCATACTTTTTTCCATACCCTTGTTAATCGGTAATATTTTCCAACAGCTCTATAACATTGCAGACATAGTTATTGTAGGCAGAGTTCTTGGAGTGGATGCTTTAGCTGCAGTTGGAGCTGTTGCACCTTTATTTTTTCTAATAATGTTTGCCGTTGTCGGTCTTAACAACGGATTTGCAATTATAACAGGACAAAAATTCGGAGCAGGAGATTATCCGGGGGTGAGACGCTCAGTTACAGTTTCTACAATTCTCAGTACTGTAATAACCATGATTTGCACAATCGTGTGTGCATTTCTTATGAAACCTATTTTATTTATGATGAATGTTCCGCCTGAAATTATGCATGACGCGTATTGGTATATTCAAATTTGCATAATCGGATTGATGACAGTTAACATATATAATCTTCTTGCAAGCATAATAAGAGCACTTGGAGATAGCAAAACTCCATTATATTTTCTAATTTTCGCATCAATTTTGAATATATTTCTTGCATTACTTTTTATTCAGAAATTTCATTGGGGAGTCCCAGGCTCAGCAGTTGCAGTAGTTTTATCCCAGGGAGTTTCAGCATTAATGTGCATTTACTACATAAAAAAGAAATTCCCCATACTTCATACAAAAAAAGAAGAATGGTTATTTGATTTTATAAATAGCAAAGAAGATAAAATGTTCGCCAAAGCACACCTTGATGTAGGAATTCCGGGTGCTGTTCAGTTTTCAGTATTAGGAATAGGAATTTTGATAATACAAAGTGTGTGCAATTCTTTTGGAGCAAACGTTATTGCTGCATTTACAGCAGCATTAAGGATAGAACAGCTTGCGACAATGCCTATGATTTCATTTGGAATAGCTCTTGCCACATTCACCGCACAAAATTTTGGGGCAAAAAATCTCACCAGAATAAGACAAGGAGTAAAACGCGGTTCTGTAATTAATATATGTTTAAGCTTTATTATGGCATATATAATGAGACACTACGGCGGCGAATTAGTCAGTATATTTATTGGCAATGAAAATCCGGAAATTGTAAAAATTGCTCACGATTACCTTTGGATAAGTGCATTATTTTACTTTTTCCTTGGTCAAATATTTATTTTCAGAAACACACTTCAGGGAATGGGGAGACCGCTTGTACCGCTTACATCATCTTTTGCAGAACTTATGGTCAGATCATATGCAGCAGTGTATCTTGCGGTACAATACGGATATTTCGGAGTATTTTATGCAGGACCGATTGCCTGGGTAACAGCTTCTGTGATAGTCTCAACAGGATACCTTATAAACATCAGAAGACTTTGCCGCAGCGATTATTCAAAATCATCCAGCCATCTGAAATAATAACCGGAGTCACCAAGTTTTCGGTATATGCCAACAGTGTTTTCGGTGTCAATTTGTTTCCCTACATTTTCTAAATAAAGTTCGCGCGAATTTATACTTGCTGTGCTTTTGTCTGCAACAAGCATATAAAGGTTTAACCCCGGATAAAAGTTTATATTAAAAACCAGTTCATGGTTTGGCATCCCTGAAGAATATAAAACCTGATGCGGTTCAAAGTGAAAATAATCGCAGATTAGCGATCTTATAAAATTGACACTTTCTTCGTAATCAATTTTTTTCTTATTAAAACCAGCTTCAAGACTGTCTAGTTCAAACACCTCACCATTGTTATTCAAAATAAGTTTGTTGTCATAAATTTCTATCGACTGTTCCTGATCAATTTCGACAAACTTATTTGCAATCAACTTGACCGCCTGCACACTAGTTAAAGTTATATTTTTTGTTCCCATAATTCCTCCAATATTAAATTATATGCGCCCATATAGGTGGTAGATATATTCATAAAAATACACCACAATAGGTGTTATGATAAAGGATAAAAGCAGACATCTTAAATCTTATAAAACCCTGGGAAAAAATATTAGAAACTGTAGAGAAGAAAAACAATTTTCCCAAGAAGAACTTGCGTTTAAAATACAAAGCGCAAGAAATTACATTGGATGTATAGAAAGAGGGGAAAAACTCCCGAGCCTTGCCATTATCCTAGATATCAAAAATGCACTTGAGTGCAAAATAGAAGATTTATTCAAAGATATATAAATTTTCATAAGTTTCCTTTCTACTACTTGCTTAATTTAAACAAACCATACAGTTAATTATCAAACACTATAGTTTGATAATACTTATTAAAGTTAATTTTGTCAATATGGATTTATAATAGTTGAAATGGATGTAAAAACAGAAATAAAAAGTATAATAGCTAAAAAAGCAAGCACCTTAAAAAAAGTTTGTGCTGAATTGGAAGCATCAAAAAATAAAAACATTTCCCCTAATAACATAACAAACAAATTAAGAAGAAAAACCATAAAATTTGATGAAGTACAAGAAATACTTGAAGTTTTAGGTTATCACATTGAATTTGTTGAAAATTAATATTTATATTCCTAAATCATGAAAAATCAAAAATACCGTAAAATATTAGCAGATAGAGTAAAAATATTACACAAACAGCACGGGCTCACTATTGAACAACTTGCATATCAAAGCGATATTTCAAAAGGTGGATTGAGTGAAATTGAACGTAATATGAAAGAGCCGCGTGCATATACTATTTTAAAAATCTGCGCAGGATTAGGTATTACAATGAAAGATTTTTTGATTTTAAAGAAATCAATACTTTTGAAGACTTGTTATAAAAATAATAATTAAAAATGAGGGTTGTAAACTTTGTTTGCAACCCTCATTTCGTATAATCATCTCATTCTAACGTTTATCTGTTGTTTTTATTATGTGCCAGCCAAATTTAGTTCCTACAGGATCTGAAATCTCACCCACTTTTAAATCAAACGCAGCATCAGAAAATTGTTGAACCATCTGCTTACGAGTAAAAAAGCCTAAATCACCGCCATTTTGACCTGATGGACATAACGAATACTGTCTTGCGGCATCTTCAAACGTAATTTCACCTTTTTCAATTTCTTTTTTAATTTTTACAGCTTCCGGTCTTGTTTTAACCAAAACATGACTTGCACGAACTTCATGTATGTCCAAATTAGGATTCAAAAAGTTTGCAAATGCGCCCAAGCCCGCAAACATTATAACGAATGCCATAACAACTTTTATTACTGATTTCATAAATTCCTCCTCTTTTTTACAGTATTCTATTACTAAAACAAAAAATTTAAACCCTACAATTGTATTGTTCTTAATACAAGGTAATACCGGTAGTCACCCCAATAGACTATTATTGAAATAAAATTATTATCTAAATCAGAAGCCTCTAAATAAGTGTCTGGTATCGGCTGTCTTTTTGAACTTTTTACATTCTTACCAACAAAGTTTAAAAACTTTTCTCTTATAAGCTGGACTTTGGTCATCTTAATCTGCGGCAGATGATTTTTGTAAAAATCCAACGGAACCATTTCTTTTTTATAACAAGGAACAATATATTTTACCTTACCCGCTTCTTTAAACAACATATACCAGGCACCTTCATGTTCACGTGGAGTCAGAAGGTAATAACCCGGGTCAATTTTTACGGATTTAAAAAACAACGGTGCTGTTAATCTGAACAATGGATAAGGTGACCAGGTAGAATACATTGTATCCTGATATTCCCCGGGGTCAATATTGTGCACATACTTAAAATCAGGCACTGGCATATCACGATACATCTGCTGAATATCAATAACTTCAGCATATTCATCCTCAGCTATAGGCTGTGAATCCACATCTTGCGGATAAGTGGCAGGTGCTGCGTCCTCAGCATAAACCGGCAATACTAAACTACATAGTGAAAAGATTACTATAAAAATTCCTGTCAAAAGTTTTTTCATTTTATAATTTTAATATTTATTCCGACAAAATCAATCCTTCTTATAATTGAAAGTTAAAAAAGTTTATACAGCAAGACAGGTTGCTTTTTTTGTTTGACAGTCGTATGATAAAAGGGTTAAGTTTTCTTAATTGAATGTTTTATTTTTAACGTTATTAGGGTAATATAAATATATGGTTACTGAGGAAAAATTATATTCGGATATCCCGCCGACAAAGTTAAGGAATAAAGAGGAGAAATTTAAACCGGCAAAGACAAACAGGTTCTGGCTTACTATAGCAAGTTTATTTTTCTATAACATGCTTCAAAACAGGTTCTATGCTTTCCGTTACAGGGGTATAGAAAATTATGACCAAAGAGATAGTAAGTATCCTACAATTTTGTTTGCACCACATTGCAACTGGTGGGATGGGATTGTTTTGTATAATATTACTCATAGAATTTGCCATAAAGAAATTCGTTTAATGGTAGAAGAACTAAACAGATTCCCGTTATTAAGACGTGGCGGAGCGTATTCTGTTAATAAAAAATCTGCACAATCTGCAATGAAAGCATTGCAATACTCTGTTGATTTATTGAGCGATTTGAGAAATGTTTTATGTATATTTCCGCAAGGTATCATTAGACCGCCTCATTATCGCCCGTTTAAATTCCAAACAGGATTAACTTATATTGCTCAAAATGCCGTAAAAAAATATGGTAAAGTAAACTTAATTCCTGTATCAATAGATTATTGTTTCTTGAGGGATAACAGACCTGAAGTTATTGTTGATTTTGGAGAACGAATTGAGTTAGTGGATAAAAATATTGATAGAAAAGATTATACAAAATTTTTAGAAGCTAAGTTAACAGAAACGTCTGATGAACAATTCAAAAATATTTCCCAGGGAAATATGGATGATTATAAAATTCTATTCAAACAACATCTAAAATGGTACAGACGTATTGAACAAAGATTGAAAAGTATTGATTTACCTGATGTTTCAGGTGTATAGTATATTCTTCGGATTTTCCGCCAGGACACAAACAGTTTTGAAATCTTTTTGTTAACTGCCTGGTTAGCTCCTGAAGCAAGTTCATGAAGATATTTTATTCGTTCAATTTATGGCTGCGACGGATACAGAAGTCTCAGTTGACTTGTATTTCTTCGTCACTTTAATTTTTAGAATTTAGCATTACAAAAATATAATTACTGTAGAGTATGGAATCATTATCTGCCGGAGCTGATTAATCTCGCAATTTATTATTACGGCTTTTCCATATATCGTCAGGAATTGTCCATCCTAAATTTTTTACATATGCCAAACACCAATATCCACTTGAATTAGGATCACAATTTGATTTTAGTTGTGCCTGTGTTTTACTAACACCTGCAGGGACAAATCCGTCTTCGGTAAATGTCATAAGAAAAATATCAATTCCGAATCTGTTAGGTTTTTTATCCCCGTTAACATCAACATACATTTTTAAACAAGTTGGTGCTGTAGAATCAATACCAAAGATATTCCTTAATTGCCAATTATTACCAAAATCCAGTGCGACCTTTGTTCCATTGTCCATAATAAAAGATAGACTACCACCTCCACAACCGTATCCCGTTCTGCAATCTGTAAATTTTTTGCCACTCAGCTCACTTGTCTGAATATTATCACTCCAACAGCCTTTTTTACCATTAGGACATACGCTTGAAACTTTCATGTAAGGAAACATGTATGTTTCAACCCATTTTAGTAGTGCCGCAGCATCATTATCTGCGGCATCCATATTGAATGCTACATCATTTGCAATCATCATTCTGTTGACCTGACTAAAAATAGAAAAATCTTCTTTTAAAGTAGTTTCAATAACCCTTTTTTGATATTTAGAAATTAACATAGGTATAGTCATAGATGCTACAATACCTATTATTCC
>CABUAQ010000076.1 GCA_902489575.1 uncultured bacterium | reverse complement strand
GAAACAGGGTGATAATATTTATTTAAAAGATTACTCTTATGAAATTTTAAGAAATGATAAAAATTTTGAAAAACTGGTGTTTGGTCATGGCATGTTTGCAAAACAAAACAGGCATTATAAACCGGTATATTTGGCTGTTAAAACTAATGGATATTTAGATTTTTCTGTTATAAAGTCTTTTATAAAAAACTCTTTTGAAAGTGGAACTTTTAAAGTTGATTTGAAATATGATTTTTTTAATAAACATTTATCAGGATATATTAAATTAAAAGAAGTACAGCATAAAGATTTCCTTTTATTTAATTATGCCGAGGCAGAAGTTTTTGGAAACCTGTTAAAAATGAATGCCAGCGGGTTATTTTTGAATTCACCTATAAAAATTGGATTATTAGCGGAAAGTAATTTTAAAACAGGCTTTCTGATTCGCGATATAGATATAAAGTTAAACAAGTTTTATCTTAAGCGCGGTTATGGTATGACAGATTTTTCAACCATGTCGTATGTGAAAAAAGATTTTTCTTCTCGTAAAAGCCGGGGGTACAATGTTACTGTTGAAAAAGGGCGAATTCATGTAGGTGAAATTATACACCAGAAGTTCAGCCTTAATGATGTTGAAATTTTGGGAAAGTTAAATAACAGTATTGTAGAATTTATTATTCCTCAAACTGTGTATGCTAAAGGTATTCTTAGTGCCACAGGAAAATACGATATAGAAACCCATTCTTCGGATATTCATTTTTTAGCTTCAGATATTGATTCAAATGAAGTGGCTTCAAAAATTTTTAATCTCCCAAATCAGATTGAAGGATTTGCGTATGCAACACTTCACCTTGTCACTAAAGATAAATTAAAAGATATTAAAGCTTTTGCTACATTTGCTGTTCATGATGGTTTCCTGCCTAAATTAGGTTCAAAAGAATTTATTGTTAACAGATCTGATAAGAAAGGCCGTAAATTATTATTTTTCCTAAAGAAACCGTTTAAATTTACCTTGTCCAAAATTTCCAATATAGATTTTTCAAAACCCAGTATGTTCTATTCAAATTTAAGAGGTTCGTTTACTCTTTGTAATGACGAAATTAAAGATGCAAAAATATTTTCCCAAAGTGATTACTTATCTCTGTTTATAGAAGGGAGTTACAATATTTCTGCTGAAAGAGGAAAGGTGTATATTTATGGCAAACATAATAAAGCTGCGGATAGAAAAATAAGAATATTCAAACTTCCATTGTCATTGATTTATAAACTTTTATTTAAAGCCGAACACACAAAAAGCCTTTACCTGAATAAAATTAAGATGATACCGCCAATAAAAGCTGAACCTGATGACATTGGAATATTCAGGGTAATATTACATGGCAATCTTAATAACAATGATATTAAAGTGCATATGAAAGATTTGAGATAATAAATTTTACATATTGTCCATTATCAATACAGGTGCCGGAATCGGGTTTAAATAATCAATGTCAGGATTTATTGAACCTGAATCTTCCAAATCTTTTTTTGCAAGTTCATATTTCCCTAATTTGCGGTAAATCTCGGCTCTTTCAAGATATAATCTGTCTTTAAGTAAAAATATCCTGTCATTTTCAGCTTTGACAATTAAATCATTATACAGTTCAAGAGCCTGCTGATAATGTCCGATATTATATAAAAATTGAGCCTTATCCCACAGAAAAGAATCTTTTTCATAATCATTGTCTGCGTTTTGAATTTCAATATCAAAATCTTTTATTGCACTTTGGTAATCTTTTTTTACGTATTTAATGTAGATTTTATTATCAAAATTCATCACATTGAATCCGTCAGCACCCAGTCTGTAAGCTTTATCAAAATCGTTTATGGCTCCGTCATAATCTCCGGTTTTAAATTTGGCATAAGCTCTCAGGGAGTACCATTCCTGAGCTATAGGAAATAATACTGCGCCAATTGTCGTTACGCTTATTGCTTTTTTATATTTTTCTTCTTTTAAATAATCTCTGGTCCTTTTAAAGGGTGCACTTAAGCCAAATATTAGGCATATTAAAATAATAAAGATCAAAGCTTTTGAAAGTTCAAATTTAAATAATTTATAGTATATAGGGTCAATTAAATTTGATTGTTGGAATTTGGTTTTTTTAAACGAACCGAATTTTTTTGTAATTCTTTTTTCAAAAATTTTTGCACTGCAAAATGTTATAATACTACAAACAATTGCAATCAGAGCTAATATTATTGTTGCATTTACATACCACATATTATTTACAAACAATGTAAAATTTGGAAAAATTATTCCGTAGAGCAACAAGATAAAGAATAAAAAAATCAATATGGTTGAAGATTTTTTATACAATCTTATTTCTCTCCAGGTTGAATTAATTTCATCAGTACTAAATTCTCTTGCAAATTCATATGCGTGCGAAGAGTTGCTAATAGATTTTATTAATGTATATTTATTGTTTGTATAGGTATAAAAATCCATTGGGGATTGTTTATACAACATGTTCAGAATGTTTTGTATTAACATTAAATATTAAATTCCCTCGTGAGATTATAATAACATATAAACTGATTTTATAATATTAAGAATAATTACAGTTTATAATATTCAAGCTATGAGGCTTTTATATCCTTTCTTACGGTTTGCTTTGTCTTAATAATCTGTTACATCCTTTCAAATTCAAGAATTTTTGCCTGAATATTTTCAAGGCTGGAGCCTTTATAATTTATTCTTGATGATGTTATTGGCTGCTTATAATCATATTTGTTAATTGAACGTGAATCCACAATGACAGATGGAGGAAGAATTGACCACTTGTAAAGTGCTGTAGACATTCTTCTGTAAAATTTATCCAGCCATTCGATTTTTTGCTCTCTGGAAATTTTGTTATTTTTTTCATATAAAAATTCCGAGTTGAGCATATCAAAATAATGTTCTTTTTTATTTTCTATTCTCCAGATAATTTCATCAAGAAATTCATATGGCATCAGGGCATCTTCTGCAATAAGCGGTTTCCCTGTTTTGGGGTCAATTGCAAGCTCAGCCCCCGGTTTTTTTAGAATAATTGATTCGGGAATAGCATTTTTAATTTCTCTATTGGAGTTGAGCCAGCGTGCAAGCGCAAATAGTTTCGTTTTCGGAACATCAGCAATTGGTGCAAAACCTCCTGACATATCTCCGTTTATTGTTGCATAGCCCATATACAGCTCCGATTTATCAGAAGTTGCAATAGGAAGACAACTGGCAAATTCGTTGCTTATTCCCCAGAGAAACATAGCACGAGAGCGGGCTTGTATGTTATCCGCAGTGAAAGATTTTGTATACCTGCTATCCCATTTTTCTTCTACTGTCTTAAATAATTTGTTGAGACAATTTGTTGTTGTTTCTACCATATCTTTGATAGGTGCTTCCGTAAAATTAATTCCAAGATTTTGAGCAAGAATTTGGGCATCAGTTCTGCTTTCTGTACTTGTAATTTTTGATGGCATACTGACACCAAAGATATTTTCAGCTCCCAGAGCATCAGATAAAAGTACAGCGCAAACTGTGGAATCCAGACCGCCGGATAATCCTAGTACTGCTCTTTTAAATCCTGTTTTTCTAAAATAATCGCGTATTCCCTGAATAATTGTTTTGTATGTTCGCTCTAAATCAGGTTCATATTCTAGTGTATATGCTTTAATTTCCGTAAGTGTTTTTTCAAGTCCTTTTGTGAGCGGATAAATCTTCCCAAGGTTTTTATGTGGATTAACTATAAGAAACTGTTCAACAAATGATTTTGCACGTGCAAGCAGTTTTCCATTTTTGTCAAACACCCTGCTTGAACCATCAAAAGAGCTGTTATCTATTGCTCCTACCTGATTTACATAAATTATAGGGGTTGAGTATTTTTTTGCAATAAAAGAAAGCATATTATGTTTTAATTGTTCTTTTTTTGCTCTTGTTGGAGATGCGGAACAGTTGATAAAAACGTCAGGTTTTTCTTTTGCCAGTTCTTCTATCGGGTCAATTGAGTATAATGTTGTATCATTAAAGAATTCTTTATTATTCCAGCAATCCTCACAAATAGATATTGCATATTTTTTGTTATTTATTGTATTTGTTTTCTGACATTTTTCAATTTTGTCTGTATCAAAGTTTCCAAGGGTCTCAGCACTTTGGCTTCCTATTACCGGTGATGGTTCTATGTATCTGTAATCATTGAATTCAGAATATGTTGGCAGAAGGGATTTTCTTATAATGCCTGAAATTTTTCCGTTTTGTAATACTGCTACAGAGTTAAAATATTTTTTCCCTGTAAGGTGATTGTATTTTCTTGGTTCTACAAAACCCACAACTGCGGTTGTTTTTGTTGTAATTTCAGCAATTGCTTTAAGCCATTTTACATTTTCTTCAACAATAACCGGGTGTCTGTCTATAGTATCTTCTATCGGGTAACCCATCAAGATAAGTTCCGGGAAAACGACAAGATCCAGCCCTATATTTTGAGCGTGATTGATGTATTTAACGACTTTTTTTGCGTTGTATTCAATATCTCCGGCGATTGGATTAATCTGGGCAAGTCCGATAGAACCATCCTTGTACTCTTCAAGTAGTTCTTTTAATTTTTCTTCTAAAATACTGTCGTTGACTCCCTTATCATATAGTTCTGACAGTTTGTATATACTTTCTTCTTTAGTATATTTTTTGAGTATTTTCTGAATTTTTGTATTTAAGTTTTCACAATTTGTCATAATTGTACCTTTGAATTTTATCGTTTTTATTATAGCTTAAACAAGGTATTATTTCTTGCAAATTATGATAAAATTTATTATAATTTGTGAGTAATAAAGGAGGCTTTATATGGAAATTTGGATAGTTATAGCAATTGCCGTTATTGTTTTAGTTTATATTATAACGGTTTATAATAAGGCGGTTGCATTAAGAAATTATGTTAAAGAAGCCTTTTCAACAATGGATGTTTATCTGAAGAAACGCTGGGATTTAGTCCCAAATCTTGTAGAAACGGTGCGCGCGTATTCCCAGCATGAAAAAAATATTTTTACAGGGGTAACCGAATTAAGGACCAGAGATTATTCTTCGCTTTCTGACAGGGAAAAACTCGATGCTAATATAAAAATGGGTGCAGAGTTATCTAAAATTATTGCAGTTGCGGAAAATTATCCGGAACTTAAAGCAAATACAAATTATTCAGAGTTGATGGCTCAGCTTTCTGAGATAGAAAAAGATATTGCAAATGCAAGAAAATACTACAATGGTACAGTCCGTGAGTTAAATACTTTTATAGAAATATTTCCGTCAAATGTTGTTTGCGGCATGTTTGGATTTAGTTCTGAAAAAATGTTTGAGATCGGTGCGGCAGAAAGAGAAAATGTAAAGGTAGATTTCTAATGAAAAAACTATTAAGATTTATAAGTTTGTTTTTGGTGCTATTTAGCTTTGGAAACGATGCTTTTGCCGAGAATTTTTATATCAAAAATTATGATGTGAAGATGAAAGTTTCTGAGGATAAATCGGTTCAGGTTGTTGAAAATATTGATGCTTATTTTACATCATTTTCACATGGTATTATAAGAAATATTCCTCTGGGTGAAAATTCCGTTATATCAGGAGTGAAAATTTCTGAAGAGTCACGTATAAATTGTGGTGCTTCTCGATGCAGTTTTAAAATTGGGAATCCGGACAAATTTGTAAAAGGCAGTCATCATTATACAATAAGCTATGTGCACATAATAAAAGATAAGCCGGATGAATTTTATTATAATATTATTGGTACAGAATGGGATTTACCAATCGAACAGGCTACATTTAACATAGAAATGCCAAAGCCATTTGATGCTCAATCTGTGGGAGTTTCAATAGGCCGTTATGGATTAAGAGGCTTTGCAGGCAGAGCAGAGTATTCTGTCAATGGAAACACTATTTCAGGTAAAACCTTAAGAAAGTTGAGTCCAGGTGAAGGTATCACAATAAGAATAGCTTTACCAGGGGACTATTTTAATTTTTCACCTGGTTTATTGCCTTATGCTGCAGGTTTTTTACTGCTTGTTTGTACGTTAGCCGGATATTTTATATGGTTTTTTATCGGGCGGGACAATCATGTTACACCTGTTGTTAATTTTTATCCGCCTCAGGGGTATAACAGTGCAGAAGCAGAGGTTCTTTATAAAGGAGTTGCTACAGTTAACGGTCTGGTTTCACTTATTCCGTGGCTTGCAAATAAAGGTTATATTAAAATTATTCAGCAAGGTTCAATGTTTTCTTTTATAAAATTGAAGGACTATGACGGAGATAATCCCCATGTTGCTGAATTTATGAATGGTATGATGGATAAAAAAGAGGTGACAAGTTCCTCACTTAAAACATCTACAGTCTTTTATCGTGTATGTGAAAAAGTTATAGAAGGGTTTAATGGTGTTAGAAAAAGAATATTTGATCCGGCATCAATTGGATTCGGGTATAATTTTTTGATGCTTTTATTCTCTGCTGTTGAACTCTTGATAGTATATTCCGCATTGTGCGGTTTTAATTTGGCAGCGATGTCTGCTAATTTTCATTTTTTAATATTTATAGTTATTTCGGTATTTCTTTTATTTGTACCTGTTGTGGATTGTTTTTTGGTAATTTGGTGTTTACTGTTTGGAGGTGTGCCTCTTCTTCTGATTATATTGAATGTCGGTCGAATGACAAATATTCCTGTTGTTTTGCTCGGGCTTATTTCATTGATTTTTACAGGAATCTGTTTTTACCAGTTGCCGAAACGTAACAGATTAGGGAATCAAGAATTGGGTAAGTTATTAGGGTTTAAAAAGTTTCTTGAAACTGTTGAAAAACCCCGTCTAAAAGCGATTATGGCAGAGAATCCGAATTACACATATGAGATTTTACCGTATTTGTATATATTTGGGCTTGCAGAAAAGTGGATGGATAAATTTGAAGATTTATTTGCAACTCCTCCTGATTGGTATGTCGGGTCAGATTTTAGACGTGGGTTTGTTGTATTCCCGCAAACATTTGGCTCATTAACGGTTCCGTCTGTTGAAAATGGCGGCATTAGCAGATCCACATCTTCATGCGGCGGCGGTGGATTTTCCGGTGGAGGCTTCGGTGGGGGTGGAGGATCCTCCTGGTAAGATTTAGTATCGGTGGTTTCAAATTATTGAAATCGCCGATATTTTTTATTTTGTTATTGCAATTTTTATACAATTATCTTGTTTGTTTTTAAACACATTATAAGCTTTTTCAATATCTTTAAGCGGGTATGTATGAGTAATCAGAAAGTCTGTATTTATTTTACCTTCTGAAATTAGGTTGATAAGTTTTTTACAATGAATAGCATCTACCCCGCCTGTTTTAAATATTAGATTTTTGCCATACATCTGCTGCAGGGGAAGAATTTGACTTTCCTCGTACATTGCGACAATTCCAACGATGGCGTTTGGACGGGCAATTTCCCAGGCAAGCTCAAAAGTTCCTTGTTGCTGATAATTCTTTTTCTTCGGGTTACATATTAGCTCGTGCGGAGTGTAGCCTGCTGCTTCTATAACTCCATCAGCACCGCGTCCTGAGGTGAGTTTTTTTACTTCTTTTTCTATGTTGCAATTATCTGGATTAAGATAGTAGTCTGCAAGATTTTGAGTTTTTGCAATATTAAGTCTGTCTTGGTTTATATCGATTGCAATAATTTTTTCTGCCCCCATAAGTCTTGCGCAAATCATTGAGCAAAGTCCGACAGGTCCTGAACCTATAACTGCAATTATGTCTCCTTGTTTTATTTCACACATTTCTGCTCCAAAGTAACCGCTTGACAAAATATCGCCGACAAATAATGCATTTTTATCCGTTACACTATCCGGAAGTTTTGTTAATCCTGTATCTGCATATGGAACTCTTACATACTCTGCCTGACATCCGTCTATTGTGCAACCAAGCTCCCATCCGCCGTTTAGACAGTTGTTTATGTATCCTCTTTTACAGAACCAGCATTCTCCGCAGAAAGTTTCACAGTTTGCACTTACACGGTCACCTATTTGTAGTTTTTTTACCTCACTACCGATTTTTACAATTTTCCCAACAAACTCATGTCCCAGAACTATCCCGTTATTTGCTTTTGGAACTTGACCGTTAATTATGTGAAGGTCACTTGTACATATTGTTGAAAGGGTCACTTCAACAATTGCGTCTTTTGGGTCGAGAATTTGAGGAATTGGTTTTTCTCTAAGTTCTCTTCTGTTTTTGCAATTTTTATCGTAAACAAGTGCTTTCATTATTCTACCTCTTTTTTTATGTATTGGATTTCTTCGTTTGTTAAGTTGAATGCTTTAAAAATATTTTCATCATTTGGTATTTGGGGTGGTGTTACGGGAAACGGCAATTCCATTAAATTTCCTTTTAATATCTTGAGTTCATTGAATTTTTTATTATAGATATATTGAAATAGGATAGAGTTTAGGAATACCATAACTGTTTTTATATTATAATTTTCAAGTTTTGGAATGAGAATATTTACGCTGTTTAAAAATAATCTTTGCTTATTGTCGTATGCAAAAATAAGATTTTTGGAAATAAATTTATATACTAATTTTTCATTAGCTCTATATATATTGTCAGCTGCAACTTGTTGAAACTCTTTTCGGTTATACAAAATGAATTTATCAGTATCTGTAATCAGGTTTTTTGAAATATTTTTTCCTGAATAAATTTTTTCACCGTTTGGGTTAGTTGAAATATGTTTGGCGTTATTGCCTGTTACAATACCAATTGCCCAAATGCTGTTTTCGTCAAGCTTTTGATGTGGCTGGGAGTATATCTTTTCTAAAATTTCTACGTCTTTATTGTCAATAGGGGTAAAATTACAATTCGTGTTTTTTTTGTAAAAATCAGTACACAGATGTTTTGTCTGTCCTTCGTGCAGGATTGTTATTGGTTTATGCTGATTGTCCTTTTTAAGATGAAGAATTGCAACTTTACTCAAAACTCCGGTAAAGGCACGCCCTAATATTTCGATTTTAGAAATTTCAAGATTTTTAAGTATAAATTCACGTATATCTTTGTGGGTTTTAACATTTAAAATAGACTCAGGTAATATAAAGTACATTTCCCCATCAGATTTCAAAAGGTTTGCTGATTTGGTTATAAAATAGGAGAAACTTTCTCCTGATGAAATTTGTGTGAAGTATTTTTCATATTTTTTTTGTGGTACAGCTCCCCAGGGTGGATTTGTTGCTATTATATCAAATTCAATATCTTTAAAATCTTCGGTTAAAAAGTCTTCATTGAATATGTTTGGACAAAATTTAATATTTTTAAATTTTATAAATAGATTGATTTTTGCGATAAAGCAAGCTGTTTTATCAAGATCATAGCCAAAAATATTTGTGGGATTATCTATGATATCAGCGACTTCTAATAAAAAACTTCCTGTACCGCAGCAAGGATCTAAGTATTTCATATCAGGGGTAATGTTTTTTACCAGTTTTTTAATTATATGCTGCGGAGTATAATATGAACCTTTCTTATTTTTGCTTCCTTCATTTAGCACAGATTGGTATACAATTCCCAAAAAATCCCGTTCATCATTAGGCAGTTCAATATTTAAAAGCTGTTTATTTATTTTATTGCACCCAAATTCCCTGAGTGTTTCTTCAATAAATTCGTTATCAGATTCAAAAAGGTCATTAGATTTTAAAAGATTTAGGGCAAGAGAGTAGATACAGACTTTTGGATTTGTTTCGATTGTGAGTATTTTTTGTAAAGTTTCAAGATTATTTTTGTTGGAAAAATATTCAACAGGAATAATTGTTTTGGT
>CABUAQ010000075.1 GCA_902489575.1 uncultured bacterium | reverse complement strand
TAATAACAGGATGTTTAATTTTCGCTTTACTAATTCCACAAGTGGCATTTGCAGCAGTAGGAGGAGAAGAAGCAGAATGGCAAGATATTGTCTTATCAGATGAGGAATTTGAAGAAATACTTTCTAATAATCCAGACAATCAAATTACGCCATTGTCTTCAGATTTAATTAATAGACATTCCATTGCAATACAGAAGAATGAAAATTGTTTAATAATCGCTGGAACAACTTATGGCTCATCAGAAGTTTCAAAATGTGGATTTACAAAAGTTTCAATACAACGAAGAAGTAACAGCAGTGCATCTTGGAGCAATTATCAAACATATTCTGATTTGTACAACAACAGTCATCAATATATTTTATCAAAAAGCATTTCTGTCCCAAGTGGATATCAATATCGTGTTACTTGCACACACTATGCTAAGAAAAATCTTGTTTCAACACAAAAAATCAATGGTACATCTAACATACTAACCTTTTAAATGTTAACTAAACTAAACAAGGACTCTTAATTATAGAGTCCTTGTTTTTTTGGGGGTATTTTTTGACCATTTCAAAAAGTTTTCAAAAAAGTGTTACTTCTTTGTTCATTATTGCAACTACACATATGGAAGCAATGTTCAACAAATAATTAAAAAGAACATTATCTTTCAGTCGATGTTAAAAATACAAATTAAATAATTCTGGTATTAAAATTTATCAACAAAGTGATTTTATAAAATGAAACACATTGTAATTTGCAGATTATATATCAGAACAGATAAAAGCAAAAATGCGTTACACATAATCATTGGTTTTAACAACCACATTTATGAAGATGATATGTTCCATAAAGCGCTTTTAAAACAAAATCTTCTTTACAATATTTTTAACATCGACAAATATATCTGTTCTTTTATAAATCTCATTTAACAACTATATTTCTAAATATTAAACCAACTATTGAATGTTTAAATATATAATAACGGAATTAAAATTAGAGTTTAGGAGGGATTTATGAATAAAATTAAATCATTTGTTGAAAAATTCCAGATGTTTATAACAAATTTACCAAAGTTTGAAGCAACTGGAACAGAATCAATCGGCTCATTGGATCCAAAGGAAACAGCCCAGTGCTACAGAAAAGTTGGCGGCAGTTATCTTGTTGTTTACAACCTCAGCGGTACAACAAAACATAAGGCTGGATTTGTTAAGTATGCCGGTGGCGTTACATCAGCTCCTACAGCTTCTAAGACTTACAAAAATGGTTCCACTTCAGAAACCATTTATGCTGATACAGCTAAAAAAACTACAATCGGCAGTCTTGATCCGCAGGAATCCTGCCAGTGTATTGGTAAGGTTGATGGAATGTATCTTGTATGCTATAAAGTCAACGGAACATCAAACTATAAGTGTGGCTTCGCTGCATACAGTGGTGGCTGTTAATTACAATCCAATATAATCAAAAAGGTTCTGTGTGCCTATGGCATGCAGAATCTTTGCGCGCATTTATATAAAAATTTTTATTTTCTTAATTTGTTGTAACAATCACATTGCCAAACAGCTCTTTAATTATATCAGAAAAAATTGATGGGAAGTGGTATAAATACATTATAAAAAACGCAATGTAAATCCATTAAAATTTTATTTGAGAGAGGTACTTTATTATGAAAAAAGCAATATCAATATTTATATCAATTATATTATTAGCTACAACAATTTTATCCGGCAGTCTGTCAGCTTTTGCCGAAAACACAACTAAATATTGGGAGCCACGTCCTAATTGTCAAGATACAATTGCCTGTGTAAACGATAAAGAATACAGCGATGATATTAAAATATCTTATAATAATGATTCAGAGCAGTTCACAATTTCATATAACGGCAAAGGTGTAGTGATAAATTGGGAATTTCCTCTTTCGGAAGAAAACAAAGACTATAAAATTGTTTCGCAAAGCAATAATACTATTTATATAAAACTTATAAATAAAAATCAAGAATTACCTTATATTAACGCTCTTGTTGATTTTGGTGAAACAACAACTTTGAAAAATAAAACAAAATCAGGTGAACAAACCAGCAAACAATCTAAAGAAAATAGAATAAACGAATCAAGCACAACAAAGGAAAAAACATCAGAAACAACAATTTCTACAGCACAAAAAACAAATACAACAATTCAAAACCACACCAATACACCCATAAATAACATTCAGCCCGACTCGAATAATCAAAATACAAATAAAATAATCATTCCTTGTATAATAGGTGTATGTATTTTAATAATTTTTATCATAGCAAAAAAACATAAACATTAAATTATTAAGAAACTGAAAAAGACTCAGTTCCTTTTTATTTTTATAAAAACATCAAAATCTATTTGTAACATTCCCAATATTATTTAACTCTATATTTATGACGGCGTCAGAAAGGCGGTAAGAATATGGACGAAAAAGAACTTGTTATAAGGGCTAAAAAAGGCGACATAGATGCTTTTTGTATTCTTTATGATAATTACATACGGAAACTTTTTAACTACGCATATTATAAACTCGGCAACAGTGAGGATGCTGAAGATGTTGTACAAGATTGTATGCTTACTGCTTTTGAACAGCTTGGAAAATTAAAAAATCCTAAAGCATTTTCATCATGGCTGTTTACAATACTGTATCACGGCTGTATGTCTGCAATCAAGGAACAGATAAAGCAGAGAAATACTTGTGACATTGAAGATTATGCAAATGCATTTTCATATAACAATACCGTCGATGTTGAGCGTGAAGAACTCAAACAGGCATTAAACAGATTAAGCGAGGATGACAGAAATATTGTTCTGCTTTCAGTAGTTGTCGGACTCAACAGCAAGGAAATTGCAAAGATAACAGGGTTTACTGCAGGAAATGTCCGACAGAGGCTGAGCAGAAGCTTATCCAAAATGAAACGCTATTTATCTTAAAGGAGTGTTTGCAATGAAAAATAATGATTTTGATTTTATTAAAAATAGATTTGACAGTGTAGAGCCGAGTATGCCTGACAGTCTTAATAAAGAGATATTAAGACAGAAAATTTCATCAAATGAAGAGCATAAAACGATTAAATTTGAGCAGAAAAAGAATTACTTTAAACCGATTATTTCTGCTGCCGCTTGCTTCATATTGATTGCAGGTATTGCCTTTGCAGCAAATTCAGATGTGTTTAATACTGAAAAAATTTCAGGTTTCGGCAACTATGACGAGGTTAACTCAAAAATAACCGAGCTTGAAAAAGAATCTTCCGTTTCAGAGGGTGGATGTGGTATTTTCAATACTACTTTAGTAAAAGATGAAGAGAATGTTGAAAAGCCTGATGTTGTAAAAACAGACGGCGAATATATCTACTGTGCTTATTTTGATGTAGAAGGCTATACCAACAGAAATAAGGTTTATATATATAAGATCCAGGATAACGAATCAGAATTTGTTTCAGTAATTGATAAACTTGCTTCCGATACAGACGGTGAATATTCTGATTTTTACAAAATAAACACTCTTTTTGTTTATAATAACCGTCTTGTAATTATTTTAGATAAATCAAATCCTATGTCCGCTGATAAATATAAGCGTGATTTTAACACAACGATAATAAAGATTTATGATATTTCCGATAAATCAAATCCGTCATTGATTACTGAAATTGAGCAAAGCGGAGAATATAATCAGGCAAGAATGATTAGCGGTATTCTTTATTTGACATCAGATTATAATGTTGAAACAAATGATAAGAATTATACAATTCCGTGGATTAAGCAGAATGAAGAAACAACATATGCGTCATCAAAAAACATTGTCTGCTTTGAAAATGCAAAAACCGCACAGTATGCCGTTATCAGTACGATAGATGTTGAAACGGGTGAACTCTCAAAAGGTCTGAAAGCAGTTTTGGGCGGATCTGCAAAAATATATTGTACCAAGGATTATATGTATATAAATGAATATATTGAAGGTGAAAGATACGGCGAACCTGAAAGAGATGTAACATCTGCAATGAAATTAAATTTCAAAAACGACAAATTCACTTATGCAAGTGAAACCGAGGTAAAACAGTATTCAAATAATACTATCGACATTGGACGAGGCGATATGTATGACAGCTTTCTGTATCCTTTTGGCGAATACTATATAAGTCTTGGTCACGACGCAAATGATTTTAAAGACGAAATCATACTTTTCGATAAAAATATGAAAGAACTTGACAGCATTATTTTTGAAAATGAATGTATTTCTGTCAATACAAATCTTCCTCGTTTTGATAAAAACACAAATACAATAACCCTTCCGGCAAATTATTATGACGAAGGAATAGAAGATTACCACTATCAAGGCGCTGTTGTATTAGAAATCACCAACAATAAAATAGAGATAAACGATAGAATTAAGGACTCCACTCATATTATAAACATTGATTATGAAAACTATTATTATTGTCCACAAATAGTTTATGATGATTGCATTTACAGTATTTATATAAATAACAATGCACCTGATAACAAAAAGTTCAAAGTTTTTTCTTATAAATTTTAATTGGAGAACATTATGAAAAGAAAATTCACTAAAATTACAGCGTTGCTTGTAACCGTGGCACTGCTTATGGCAGTACCCACTTTGAGTGCATACGCAAATGAAGAAAATACAACTGCTGTCTTATCCGAATCCGCCGCACAAAGCACAACTAATAATATAAAGGAAAGCACGACCGTTCCCGAGGACAGGCAAACGACAGATAATCAGGAAAGCACCACACAGCCACCGACTACAGAACCTGTAAAGGAAGAAATCGAATCGATCCGATTTACGGTCGGCGAAAGCTGCAAAATCGGCGTCAAAGAGCCGTATCAGCTTTATCTTAAAAATCAGGATAACAAAACAGTTAAAGACGGCATTACCTATAAAAGCAGCAATAACAGTGTTGTGTCCGTTGACAAAAACGGAAAAATAATCGGTAAAAAAGCAGGCATTGCCAATATTACGGCTGAAACGGAAAACGGCAAAACGTCAGTCTGCAAAATCAATGTTGTAAAGGCTGCAACGGGATTAAAGCTCAATATCACATCAGCCTCTATAGGAATAAGCGAAAAAAGTGTTGATCTCGACTCAACATTGGTTGGCGGTTATTCAAGACTGAGGCAGTACAGCTCATCAAATCCAAAAATTGCATCGGTTGACGGAGACGGAATTGTTACTGGAATTAAAGAGGGTACGGCGACGATTACCTGCGTAACCTTCAACGGTATAAAAGCCACCTGCAAAATAACCGTAGGCAAAAAGCCGACAAGCATTAAGATTACAAATAAAAATAATGTAATTCAAAAAGGCTCAGATAATCACAGGATCACATATTCTCTTTCAAAGGGAGCGTATTCATACAGGCTGACCTATTCCGTTAAGGACAAAAGCATAGCAACAATTGACAGTAATGGTTATATAACAGGCCGGAAGAGAGGCAAAACTACCGTCACCGTAAAGACCTATAACGGCTTAACTGCAACGCAGAATATAACTGTCAATGATGATTCGCTTTCGCTCAATGTTAAGTCAACACAAATTGCACTCGATAATAAAAATGTAAAGAAAGTAAAATACGGCACATCTGTACAAGGCAGAAATCTTGAGGCATTTATTATAAATGGCTCAGATCATAACAGTCTTAATCAGGAATGCAAAATTAAAGCAAACAGTTCAGTTAATATAAGGAGCGGTCCGGGAACAAGCTATAGTATCGTTTCCTCTGTAAAAAACGGAACAAAGGTGACAAGAATAGCAAAGTCCGTAAAAAAAGCTAACGGATACACATGGGATAAAATTGTTTTAAGCAATAAAAAGGAAGGTTATATTGCAAGCAAATATCTTGTACTTGTTAAAGATAATACGCCTGTCAAGAAAACATTATTTATGGATTTTGCTATACACGGCTTTGAAGATGAGTATTACCGTGACGGACAGGTGCTTGTAAATGAGGCAAACGCACTAATTGAATACTTTTCAGTTCATACAGCACAACTGAAAAACTATACACTCGTCATTGTTCCCTGTGCAAATCCCGACGGCGTGATTGCAGGAACAAATAATCAGCGTGCCTGCAATACCGCTTTCGGAAGATGCACGGCAAACCACATTGATATAAACAGGGATTGGGGCAGCTTCAGGGCAGTCGAAACACGAGCACTGCGTGATTTTATAAAGCAGTGCAAGCCGACATTTTACCTCAATATACACGGCTGGCTTAACGAAACGCTCGGCGACAGCAACTTAAACGCAATTATCAGTAAGGAGCTTGGGCTTGCAAAGAAGATGAATAATAATTATCCGTCAAACTACGCAATAGGTTGGGTACATAAGAATCTTAAAATTCCTGCAACACTTGTTGAATATAAGTCATCGTCGTCCGTTTCCACGCAGAAAGATATAAAAATGATTAAAGCAATCATTAATTCAAACGGTAAAGCACCTGCTTCAGCGAATTCATCAACAAATAAATTCCCAACACCTGCAAACTGGAAAAACGGTTCAACTCCCGAGCCTGTTTACAATGTGAGCAATTTAGCCGAAAAATCTGATTCTCTTAAGGCAAAAGCATCTGCAAAATGTTACAGAAAATCGGGCAATTCCTATGTAATCGTATATAATTACGGCAGTAAAAATCATAAAGCAGGCTTTGTGAAATATGCAGGAGGAATAAAAAAAGCACCGACCGACAGTAAAACATATAAAAATAAATCGTCATCTCAGGCAGTTTATGCCGATACAGCAAAAAAGACTAAAATCGGCAGTCTTGATTCTAATGAACGCTGTGTCTGCCTTGGAAAAATTGACGGAATGTATCTCGTGCTTTATAATGTAACAGGTACGAATAAGCAAAAAAGTGGTTTCGTTTCTTATAACGGCGGTTGTTGATTAACTCCTTAGAATACATCATTCTTTCTGTTGTATATCTTAAATTGGGTACTTCACTTCACCTATCCTGATGACAGGAGCCACCTTCCACCGAGTGAGCATAATACTCCCTTGGCGGAAGGTTTTACTTTTTTGCTTACTGCATTTTCAGTTTGTAAAGCAGACTGCTCTTACCGCCATGCTTTCTGTATCTCTGTTCAGTAACAATAAATCCCTCTTTTCTTAAATCCTTCAAAGCTCTCCGAACTGTTGATTCAGAGAGCTTTAATTCTTTTGCAATGGTCGGAATAGAGGGCCAGCATTCACCGTCTTTGTTTGCCCGGTCATAAAGGTAGATATTAAGTGGTTGAAATCCTCAGCTGATATATTCGTACCGAAAGTGGAATTCAACATATTAAGTAGTTCATTATCGTCCTTTGCCTGTTCAAAACAATCAACAAGTTTTGAAATGAAATCATTATCAGACTTCTCGACATCATAAAAGGCACAAGCGTAAACCGCCTGTGCCTTTTTACTTACGATACTTTTTAATTTTCGTTTCGAGCATTCCTTTGAAATCTCATTCATCACATTTTCAACATGCTGTAGTTTTGCTTTTTCTTCTGCTGATATATTTTGAACTATTGATTGCTGTACTTGGTTGGTGTCTATTTCGATAGAATCCATATTGCCAATAATACCCATATATGCAATTAAAGGAATAAGCAAAAGTCCAATAACTGAACCGATAATGACGCCTATAACTTTCCTTGCATTTTTATCGCTTGCTAATACTGATTTAAATATCTTTGATAAAATCACTTTAGAGTTCATAAGTCATCACCTCCATAAGAAAAAGAGTAGAATCATTTCTACTCTTTTTCTACCTTGTACAATTTTTTCAAGTCATCATTTTTTGATTTAATTTTTTCAATAAAGCTATATTCTTTTGAAATTGTTTTTTTACAAAAATAGCCAATATTTGATGTTATATAGATAATAAACTGTCCTAAAATACAAAATGGTGCGGATATTGTCTCACAAAATGTATATTTCTTTTTATTGTATTCTTTTTTAGTTTTCTTAGTTTTTTTGTTTTTGTCAACTTTCACTTTAGGAATTTTTTCGGTTGTTTTTTTATTTTGACATTCCTTATTTTCAATCTTAATTGAGTTATACTTTTCAATTGCTTTTATATACTGACACTCCCTTTTTGCATTTTCTAAATCTTTAATTTCATTTATTAGTAAAGCAACAAATTGTAAAAAAATCGGAATATTTAATAATCCTAATTCTTTATTATCTGATGAAAATGAAAGCAAAAAAAAGCAATAGAAAATTGTTGGAACCCCAAATGACATAATCGTATTTGATATTGCACCTTTGACATTAAAAAATTTGAATAAAGTCTTCATCACATTTGGTACGAAATACACAAGTGAAAATATTAATAAAGCAACAATGATTTCTAGAACAGTACCATCAAAAAATATATATGCAAAATATACGAACATTATATTTGTGATAATATATAAACAATTACTTATTAAACTTTTGCTATTAAAAGACACTTCGGATTTTGCTCTTTCCCAATCAAACTTTAACAACAAAGAAATGTACTTGATTAATTCGTCTATGAGTTCATTATTAGTTTTATCTTTTTCTATTTGATTAATAACTTTCCAAATATGCCCATCTCGCAAATAATCATTATCATGACCATCGCCATAAGGATTCAGTCTTGTTTTATATTTTGTTAATATCTCATCAATAGATGTTTTATCTTCTTTTTTAGAACTTAATTCATTTGTGATATCTCTCATTTGACTACGCCACTCAGAACGTTCCGCAGTTACATATTTCAGTTTTGATGATTTATTACTTTCAAATATTGTTGGAATGATTGAAAATAATCCTGTTAAAACTGTTATAATTATTTGAAGTTGGACATCACTCATTGTAAAACCTCTTTTCTATTTTCTCTATATATTCATTTTACAACATTTAACTCAAAATTACAATATCGTGTCATGCACAACAAGTCCACTAAACTTTTAGTTTATAGAAAAATTTTAAAACGCAAAAACGTTGTGCCATTTATTTCAAAACTAATTATATCACAAATCTATCAGATGATTATTTCTTAATCATTATATCTCTATCATGAATATTTGTCTATTGATATTTTATCTTCCTCCTGCTTTATCAAACATTTTCTGTTTGAACTCAGGTGCAATAACTTGAAGTAAGTATCGCTCATTACCGCAACGAAATAAACAAGTGCCTCGTTCCGGATAACGAATCCTCTCGAATTCAGACTCTTCAATTTGCAGTACATCCATATATACCTTTGGCTCAACACTTCCTGCATTAAACAAAAATTTATGTGTCGGAATCGAGAAAAGCGGTTTTGTATATTCCTTAACGCCTTCAATTAAAAAGTCATCAATATTCTGGCTTGCGAGGATAACCGAGCTTTCCTTTTTACGAACGCGCTTTGATGCATTTCGTATGTACTCAATAGCCGTCATATTAGTGAGAAATAGATACAGTTCATCAATAGCAGCTACAGTATTACCTTTGCCGAGCAATTCATTTGTTATATATGAGAGAACATTGAAAAGCATTGCATCCTTAAGTCTGCGGTTAGTATCCATCAAACCTTTAACTCCAAAGCAAAGGAAAGTATCATCAATAATATTTGTGTGACCGTTGAAATACTTCGATTCCGTACCTACACACATAGAATGAAGTCCAAGACAAAGTTCTTCTAATGTTTCTTCACGATAAATATTCTTTTGATTATGTTGATAGCCCTTGTCAAGAAGATTAGCTCTCGAAATCACAAGTTCATATACCATTTTAAGTTCGGTCATCTCTTTCATATCCTCACCACCTTTCGTTTTAGGTTGTGGTGATGTTAACTCTGTTTGAATTTAAATTCAAGTTATTTTTTCAACTGCAAGGGGTCTTGACAGAAAATTATGAATTTGCTAATATGAAAACGGAGAGAA
>CABUAQ010000074.1 GCA_902489575.1 uncultured bacterium | reverse complement strand
GAATTTGTATATAGCACATAGCTCTTTTGAAAAATATTGCTTATATTCCTCAGAATTCAATATTTCGAAAATTTCAGAATTTTCAAGAATTTCAGGGTTATTTTGAATTATCTTCTCAAATAATAGGTAATTTATTGCATTATCAATACTTCTTTTTGGTATGACTTTATCATTTTTTAAATATTTTTCTATTTTATTATAGTTAAAGTTTATTTTTCTATTTTTCAGATTACGTTCCCCGGTTTTTACAAATGGTGATAAATATATTAAATTTTTATCACTATCAACAGCTTTTATGTAAATCTTATGTAAAATATTATGTTCATATATCGACCCGTTAGATATCTTATTAGATTCATCATAATTAGAGAAATTGCTATCCATACTGTTATTAGTATATATCTTATCGTGATATATTGATTTCGTATCTTCTGAAATTCCACGAGTTTTACTGTAAATATTATAGGTATCTATCTGCGCGATATGCTTATCAGCATGATGGTACGATTTTATAAAATTTTTCAAATTATGTCTTTTAATTTTAGAAATTTCGTTTGAATAATTTTCAAGACAGTAATTTAAAAAACATTTTGAATTATAGCCAATTCCATAACATATATCCAAAATTTTTATTGAATCACTTTTTAATAAATATTCCATATTCACGGGCAATATAAACTTCTCATAGGCTTCCGAGAGGGCACCGGTTGCACTATGGTAAATATCATCAAAATCAGGGCTGTATAACCCCACAGATCCATCGTTTGTAAAATATGGGTGAAACTCGTACATAGCTTGATTATACACTTTATATTGACTGTAAACAAATTCTTTAAATATCTTAAACAACCTCTATTTCTTTGTTTTTGGTATAATGATTATATGAAAGGTAGATTAAGATATGAAAGTATGTGTTAAAGTTCCGGCTACAACCGCTAATATAGGACCGGGATTTGATTGCATGGGAATGGCTTTACCTGTCTATAATACAGTTACTATTGAAGAAACTGTTTTACCGGGTACCGGTGTAGAAATTAATGTAATAGCTGATAGTGATTCTATTGATCAATTGTCTTTGGATCATATTCCATTAGATGAAAATAGTATTGTATACAAAGCTGTAGAGTTACTATACAACTCTATTGGGCAAACGCCAAGTGAACTAAAAATTACAATACATTCAAATATACCTGTTGCTCGGGGTTTGGGAAGCAGTTCTTCTGTTATTGTTGGAGCCTTAATTGCCGCAAATGAACTGTTGGGCAGACCTGCAGATGAAGTAGCTTTGCTTTCGATAGCATGCGAAATTGAAGGACACCCTGACAATATTACTCCGGCTATTGTCGGAGGTCTTGTTATTTCATCTCAGGAGGATGATGGCAGTGTTGTATACAGAAAGCTTGAATGGCCTGCTGAGTGGGCCGTTACTGTATGTGTTCCTGATTTTGAACTTGCAACGGATATAGCCCGTTCTGTGCTTCCGTCTGAAGTTCCGATGAAGGATGCTATATTTAATGCTAAGCGACTTGCAATGTTTGTTGAAGCTATACATACAAAAGATTCTTCATTAATGAAGCTTGCTTTACAAGACAGATTGCATCAACCATACAGAATGAAACTTGTTCCGGGTCTTGACAGTATTATTGATAACTTAAAACATTTTGATAATGTTCTTGGTTGTGTTCTGAGTGGTGCGGGGTCTTCAATTCTAATTATTTCTGAAAAGAATAATGTGGATAAAATTAAGGATATCGTAAAAGAAACTTGGGCTGCGCAGAATATAAAATGCGAAATAAAAACACTTTCTGTTGAAAACAGCGGAGCTCATATTATTTCAAATGAAGATTAGCTTTTAGTATTAGCGTAAGTGCTAATTTAATTAAGGATAATATCCTCCATAATGAGTTATAACGAATGGAGGATATTTTTATGTATGTTAGTGTTTTAGATACTTGTGTAGGTTGCGGTGCATGCGCAATTATTAATCCTGACGTTTTTGAAATAAGCGGTGATAAGGCTGTTGTAAACTATGATAATATAGATAAAACGGAAGATTTGTGTATTGATGCAGCTATAAGCTGCCCTGTAAATGCTATTGAAATAGATGATTATTAAGAATTGTAACAGTGTACAATTCAATAATATAAGGTAATACAAATTGTTCGGGTATTTCTCGGGCAATTTTCTTTTAATAATTTTCTTTATATAAGAGTAGGTTATATAAATTAAAGTGTATTATGGAAGGTAGGTATTATGTCAACAATTAATTATTCATCACCTGTATTAGCCTTTGTAGATTCATCTAAGGGTAGTTTAACAAACAGATTTGAGTGTGCAAAAGAACATGCAAAAAATAATGTTGTGGCTTCTTTAAAATTAGGAACAGCAGCTGCTGCCGGGACATATGTTGCAATTGCAAAACCGTCTTTTGCAACAAAATTTGCAAAAACAGTAGGTAAGGGGCTTGGCAAACTTTTATCAAAACTTGGAGCAAGTAAAGTTGCAGCTAAAATTCTGAAAAATCCGACAAAAGCAGGTGCTGCTGGATTAATTGCCGCAGGTGCACTCTGGGCTGTTAATACATTATCAAAACACTGTTATAAAGCAGGTCAAATTGATCAAAAATATACCGATGCTGCTGCAATTGAATCGACAACAAAAAACGTCATTTTAGATAACAATCGCCGTGTGTGCACACCTGAAGAAATTAAAGAATTTTACGCAAACGGCGGTAGGGGAATTTACGTCTAATATATAATAATTATAGAAAAAAGGGTCTATTTTATAGACCCTTTTTCGTATGATATACATAGCTTTAATTCATTATCTGTAGCTTCTATAATCGCCCATCTTATAATCGGGCCAAATTCAGCAATTAAGTATTTTTCAAGCATATTAGCCGATAAATCTGTTATTTTATTTATTTTTATTACATCGGAAACTATCAAAATTTTAGCTCCTTATTCAACTGTCACAGATTTTGCCAGGTTTCTTGGCTGGTCAACATCTTTACCCAGAAATTCTGCAATATAATAAGCTATTAGTTGCAGCGGAATCATTGCAACAATAGGTGACAGCAGCTCTGTAACTTCAGGAACTCTTATGATAAAATCAAACAAATCTTCTAATTTGGTATCGTTAGAATTTGTAAGAGCAATCATTCTGGCATTTCTGGCTTTTGCCTCTTCACTGTTTGATAATAATTTCTCATACACAGAACCTCTCATAAGAACAGAAAGAACAGGCATTGTCTCATCAAGCATTGCTATAGGTCCGTGCTTTAGTTCTCCTGCCGGATATCCTGTAGCATTAATGTAGCTTATTTCTTTAAGTTTTAATGCTCCTTCCAGTGCTGTAGGATAGTTTATACCTCTTGCAATATAGATGAAATCTCTGGTATTTGAATATTTTCTTGCACACCTTTGAATATCTTCTTTATGTGCAAGAATCTGTTCTATTTTCTGCGGCAGTAAAAGCATTTCTGACTTTAGATTTGTTAAATCTGATTCAGCCATTGTCCCTTTAATTTCAGCCATATATAAAGCCAAAAGGTAAAATGATGTTAATTGTGCAATATAAGATTTAGTCGCAGCTACAGAAACCTCAATGCCTGCATTAACAGGAACAAGACTGTCAGCTTCTCTTGCCATTGCACTATCTGGTCTGTTTGTAATAATTAATATATGTGATCCGCGGGCTTTAGATTGTTTTACTGCGGTAAGGGTATCTGCTGTTTCGCCGGATTGAGAAACCCCAATAACCAAAGTATGTTCATCTGTAACGGTTTTTCTGTAGATATATTCGCTGGAGGCTTCAACATCAACCGGTATTTCACAGAAGTTCTCAATGATATATTTACCAATCATTGCGGCATGTAATGATGTCCCGCAAGCTACAATTTGTATTCTGTTTAAATTCTTCAATGTTTCTTTTGTTAACTTAACTTCATTTAATACAATATGAGAATCCGGGGTGTGTAGTTTACCTACTAAAATATTTCTTATAACATCCGGCTGCTCATGAATTTCTTTGAGCATAAAGTGTTTGTAGCCCATCTTACTTAAAGCAACAGGCTCCCACGGCAGAAGCTCAACTTTTGGAGAAACCTCACATCTGTCGGCATCTTCAATTTTAATTGATTCAGGTGTAAGCGTTACAACCTGATTATCAGTCAGATAGATAGCACGCTTTGTATGTTTGATAAATGCAGGAACATCTGAAGCAACATAGAATTCTCCGTCTCCAACACCAATTATTAAAGGAGCATTACGTTTGGTTGCAACAATTTTGTTAGGCTCATTGTTGTGCATAATACATAATGCATAAGCACCCTCCAATTTTTTTGAAGCTATCTGAACCGCAGTTGTCAAATCATGAACTTCTCCATAAATAGAGGCAACCAGATGAGCGACAGTTTCAGTGTCTGTTTGAGACTTAAAAACACAGCCTTTAGCCTCTAATTCGGTTTTTAGTTCTTTGTAGTTTTCAATGATACCGTTATGAACAACAGCAAGATTTCCACAATTGCAAGTATGCGGGTGAGCATTTAAGACAGTTGGAGCACCGTGTGTAGCCCAACGGATATGACCAATTCCTGAAGTTGATTTTGAAATTTCATAAGCATGAGCTCCCAATTCTTCACGCAAGTTTACAAGTTTTCCCTCAGCCTTATATACCTTTACACCGTCAGGACACTTCACCGCAATCCCTGCAGAATCATAACCTCTGTACTCTAGTTGTTCCAGTCCGTCTAATAATATATCCACAACAGGTTGATTACCTACATAACCGACAATACCGCACATATTGTATCTTCTCCCTATTCATAATTACAATATATATAGTAACATCAAAATAGTAAGTTTGTTATACCTTAATATATTTTTTACATCTAATCAAGAATGGTGATTCCTGCTCCTGTTGTAGTTGGATAAACATTCCTATACGCATAGCCGCCTCTATTATTCACAAAACCTCTGCTAAACGCAGGATTAATTCTGCTTCCGAGAGGTGTATTGTGCATAATAGGTGGTGTAAACCCTGTAGGCTGACCAGTTATCCTGTTTATAACCCTATTCATTGGGCGCATGCTGCGGTAATAACCGTTTGTCACATAATTTCTGTTATTATATTCATAACTGTTATAATTTACATTTCTGCGATAATTTGCTAAAACATTATTCATTCTTTGCGCTGTGCCCATTGTTGAATATGTTCGATTAAATAAACACCTTTCTACCCTGTTTAGTCTGGACTTAGTTGATTCATTAGGGTATACTGTACCAAACAGATATTGCTCAATAAACCTTAAATCATTACTGTACGCACTTGTTGTGTTACCCGCAGCCGGGTAATTGCTGCTTTTTACAAATGTCACTGCCTGAACTGATTCGGCACAAACACAAATACTTAATAATACTAATCCGATTGCTAACATTTTTTTCATAAACACCTCATTTATCAGATTTATGTTAAATTGAATATTCAAATTATTACATTCAACTCCTATCCTATCTTAACAATTAGCCATGATTTGTTAATAGTGATAATATAATGGTGCTATGTTTAATAATAAGAAGAAGAAAAAAGAAGTAATTGCGTATTTGCATACCCACTGGGACAGAGAATGGTATAGAGAATTTGAAGTGTTCAGGCTCAGACTTTTGCGGGTTTTTGACCATGTTTTAGACATGCTTGAGGAAGACAGAATCCCATCATTTTACTTTGATGGTCAGGTTGTTGCTTTACTTGACTATTTAAAATTAAGACCTGAAAAAGAAGAAATTATCAGACATTTCGTAAAAGAAAAAAAACTTTTCATTGGTCCGTTTTACTGTTTGATTGATGAATTTTTAACTGACGGAATATGCTTTAGAAAAAATCTTGAAATTGGTTTAAAAATTGCAAGAAATTTTGGTTGCAAAGATTATATAGCATATCTTGCGGACACTTTCGGTCATAGTAAAAATGTGCCGGGCATTCTGAAAGAATATGGAATTGATAAAGCTATTGTTTGGCGGGGATGCGGGGATTTGCCTGCAGATTTCATTTTTGGCGGTGTAAATACTGTAAATCTTATACGCGGCTATTTCATGGATATTTTTTCATCAGATAAAACTATTGAAGAAAAGGCAGAATTATTGAAGTCTAATCTGGATATGATATCTCAAAAATCAGGTAATACACTCCTGCTGCCTATCGGAGCAGATCATCTGGGCGTTCCTGATGATATATCTTCTCAGATTGGAGAAGTAAATAATCTTTTAGAGGATTATGATATTAAACTCGGATCCCCTTTTGAGTATTTTGATAAAGTTAAATTCAGAGATAAATTTGACAATGAACTTCGTGATAATTCAAAAACATTTATATTGCCAGGCTCTTACTCATCACGAATTAAATTAAAACAATTGAATGTACTTGCAGCATATAAACTTGATTTAGCAGATAAGCTTCAATTCAATTTTGGTGACAAATATGCTTCTGCAATTGAGTATGCCTATAAATTACTCTTACAAAACCAAGCTCACGACAGCATTTGCGGATGTTCAACCGATATGGTGCATGAAGAAAACATTACCCGCTACAATAAAATTATACAGATTGCCGACACTATTTTGGAAGAAATAAGACTTGAACAGCCGGAAAATCTCACAATAACATTTAAATACCTTGATAAATATAAACTTTTGGAAGTTGAAAGAACACATGTAGATGATGATGTACAGGTTTTATCTAAGCGTAAAGGGTTTCCTTCAAAGCTTCTTTATGATACTTCTAAAATTCCTGTAACAGAAGATTATACAACTATTTATAATGTGCTCAAAGAGTTTAATTCAAACAGTAAACCGTCTGATCTTATTGTTGATGATATGAACATGTTTAATTCAAATATTCGTATTGAAATAGAAGACGGTAAGCTTAACCTGTATGATAAAGCTAAATGTTACAAGAATTTCATAGAATTTGTACGGTGTAAAGATAACGGTGATAGCTATAATTTTGGTCCTGTTATTGATGACAGCTATGAAGTTGCTCAGATTAAATCAGCACGAGTTCTTATGAATGGTCCGCTGAGAGCGGCACTAAGAATTTTAACCACTTTCTTTAGTGTAGATGTGTATTTAAATAAGCGCTCCAGATTATTGAATTTCAAAATCAAATGGCTTAATTTATCTACAAATAAGCTTTGGCAGGTAAAATTTAATTTTCATAAACCTATCAAAGAAACTCAGTCTGAAGATATGAATCTGCTCGTAACACGTAAATTTAATCCTGATTACAATATAAGAGAAAATCTTCCTGCAGCTAAGGGGATAGAAGCTAAGACAAATACTGCTCCAATGCAAAGATTTGTATGGGCAAACGGTCTTGGTGTTATTACAAAGGGGTTATGTGAATATGAAGTTTACAATAATTCTCTGTCAATTACTTTATTGAGAAGTACCGGTATTATTTCAAATCCAAAAAATACTGCAAGGACAACTCCGGCAGGTCCGCCTATTGAAGTTCCGGGACAGCAGCAATTAGGGGAAAATTCTGCTGAATTTTCTATAGGCTTTTTCCCAGTTAAAGATTGGGCAACATACGTTGAAGAAGTGTTTCCGCAAACTATATTATTTTAATAAAAAAAAGCGGTTTCTATCCGCTTTTTTTATTTCCTATCCTTTTCCAAATCCTTTTTTCTTTATTCCTATTGATTTATCCAACAACTTTTGAAACAAAGTTTACAGCTTCCAAAAATGAATCTTTAACAAATTCTTTGGCTAAAACACTCACCGGTCTGTTTTCAATACAATCAAATACGAAATATATTGGATCTTGAGAGTTATTAAATCTCATTCTTCTATCTTTATTCTCCAGATATTTAAAATTTTCAACAGATCTATTTCTTCTTGAAGATCTTCTGGTCATTGTTCCGAATGCTTGCCCTGATGTTGCTAACATAATTATTTCTCTCTCTTATTTATATCTTACATATATATAAAGTAAATAAATATTGAAAAATTGACTTTTTATAAATATCTAAATTTACATTACTTAATAATTATTATTTCTGCAGATTAATAACATTATCATTATTTGCAATGTTTTTTCCAATAGATTTTTCCAGTTCTGCTTTGGCTGAATTATACTCATAAAGAGTGCTATAATATGTCAGTTGAGCCTGTTCATATGTATTTTCTGCGTCTTTTAATTCTGTAGGTGTAGCTTCTCCAACTTTGTAACGTCCATATGATAGCTCATAGTTTTCTTTTGATTGTTTAACCTGAATTATTGCAACGGGAAGCTGGTTTCGTTTTTCATCAAGTTTCAAATAAGCACTTTGGATTTCCAAATATATGTTGTTCTGTGTATTTCTTGCATTTGCAAGCTCTCTATCGTAGAGGTATTTGGCTTCTTTTATTTCATTTCTCATAAGCATTAAATTGATAGTGGGAAATGTCAGGTAGGCCCCAATATTAAAACCATAATTTGATGTCCATGTACGCCCCCCACGCTGGTATTGTCCTTCAAGAGAAATTGTTGGAAGATACGACTTTTTAGTAAGCTTTACTGTCTGATTTACACCTTCAACTTTTATTTCTGCAAGTTTTAATTCCGGTCTGGAAGTCCGTGCAATATCAATAGCACCTTCAAATGTAATATTTATAGGTTCATATTGCAGTTTATCGACAATATCATATTTAACAATATACGGGAGCCCCATTACATTATTTAATTTTGCAATTGCAAGATTTACCGAATTTTCTGCCTGAATCAATTTCAGTTTTGCATTGCTAAGGTTTGATTCCGCAATTGTTACATCAACCTTTGGGTTCATTCCGGTTGTATAAAATGCCCTTGCTTGCTTATAAAACAGTTCATATTTATTTACTGTATCTTGTGCAACCCTTCTTGCTTCATACGCATATAATACGTTATAATAGGCATTTTTTGTCTGATAGATAACAGTGTTCACGGTTGCTTCAAATGTTTTCTTATAAGCTTCATAATCAAGTCTACGTATAGTTGCTTGATTTTGTGTAACTCCAAAATCATAAAGCATTTGCTGAAGCGAAATTTGTCCAAGCAGGAAATAATTGAACTCAAGATTTTGTCTTAAAGCATCTGACAATTGTAATTGTTTTAGTCTGGTTGCACTTGTTTGCCAGGATATAGAAGGAAAATAATTTGACCATACTTGTTTAATTCTAGCATCAGATGCCAGTATATCTTGGAATGCAGCATTAATTTGCGGATTATTACCAAGAGCAAGTCTTATACAATTGTCAAGGGTCATAGTTATATTTTGCACTACAGAGCCTGAAATTACAGTGTCAGGATCAATTTGCGATTCAGGCAGAACATTTTCTGCATTAGGATATTCATCTGAATTAATTCTATTACCAAGCTCTTTTGCCAGTGATATCTGTGGTAATAATATAATAATCAGGGTTAGTGTAACTATTTTATCCATTTCTATTTTTATCCTTAAACTCTCTAAATTTATTAGCAAAATTAACTTTAAATTCCTCTATCGTTACATAAAATGCGGGAACAAGAAATGAGCCAACGAATGCTACAGCAATCATTCCGCCGAATACTGTCATACCGACAGAATGTCTCGAGGCAGCACCTGCACCTGAAGCTACAACAAGAGGGATTAGACCTAAAATAAAAGCAATATTTGTCATCATTACTGCTCTAAATCTAAGCTTAGCTGCTTGTATAGCTGCATCTTTTATTGATAATCCTTGTTCGTGTCCATTTTTTGCAAATTCAATAATCAAAATTGCTTGTTTAGCACTCAACCCTATAAGCATAACTAAACCAATCTGAGAATAAATGTCAAGAGCATAACCAAATACATATTGAAAAAGCAAAGCTCCAACAAGCGCAACCGGAGTAACCAAAAGTACACTAACAGGGAGCAGCCAGCTTTCATACAATCCCACAAGAAACAAAAAAATAAAAACTAATGACATTAGCAAGATCGGAACAATTTGACCGCTTGACTGCTTTTCTTGTAATGAAGTCCCGGACCAGGCAAACCCCATATCTTCAGGCAGTACCTTTTCTGAAACTTTTTCCATAATTTCCATTCCTTTGCCTGAACTAATTCCTGTACGGGTATTCCCATTAATTGTAATTGCAGGGTACAGATTGAATCTTGTTCTAGCGTATGGACCGACTATATTTGTTGTTTTTATAACAGAGGACAGTGGAACCATTTTGCCTGAAGTATTTTTAATATATATCTTATCAAGATCTGAAATTTTTGCTCTATATTCTG
>CABUAQ010000073.1 GCA_902489575.1 uncultured bacterium | reverse complement strand
CCGCCGCAGGAGGTTCCCGATACTTCATATTCTCCCGAACAGTTGGAAGAATTGTATTTGAACTCGGATTTGCATACACATTGGTTATATTTGCCCTCACAGGAAGTTCCAGCGGTTGTGTAGTTGCCGGAACAATTGGAAGAAGTGTATTTATATTCGTCCTTACAACGACAGTTAACGTGACATTTGAGAGAAGAGGTCACATTGTAGTTATACTTAGAACAGATATATCTGCCGTCAATATTGGAAGGCGTATGCATTCCATAGTTTTTCTCACAGTTTCCGTCATGGTCCCCGCCACCGGCATCGTCATAACCACGTGAGCCCTGACCACCCTGCCAGTCTGGGAGCCACCAGGTTGCGGCAAGAGAGAAGGTGTTGTCGGAAGCAACAGGTTTCGGAAGAAGTGCGGTGTGTGTCATTACATCATAGGTGTGAACGGCGAGAATTTCACCTCTCACCTCCGGCGTGTTTAAGCAGAGCATAAACGCGCACAAAGCCAATAAACTTGAATATCTCATCGTTTTCGTCCTTTGATAGTTAAAAGTCCGGAACCTGTTGTTCCTGAGTTTTATTATAACAAATATTTGCGAAAGAGTAAATAGTTATTTATGCGGGGTGGACGGAAAAATTGAGTGTAAAAAACGGTTTTCATTATAATGAAAACCGTTTTTCAATTGAGGAGATGATAATATTATTGTTTTAATTGTAAAGTTCTTCTGAGCAATTCGTCTTTTTTACGCAGCTTTTCTTTTTTTAACTGCTCAATGCGGATTAAATTTTTCCAAACGTGTCTTTCTTCTTCTTTGATCTCAGAATCCAAGCTGGCGTGCTGAATTTTAAGGCTTTCTAAAGTTGTATTGATATACTCCATGTGCAGCCTCCTGTAGGTGGATAACACTTATATTATAATATCTAATATCTTATTTTTCCAGCATAAAGAATCAAAATACGGTATGTAAAATTTTGATAGGGGAGGGAATCCGCGGAATCTTTGAACAATGCTCGGGAAAAAACGCTGTTGATTTTTGTTTCCTGCCAAGTAGAATTACGGTAGTTAAAATCAGGGCGGAGAATTTGATGAAAAATACCGAGTTGTTTTCTAATAAGGCGGGAGTATATGCTGCCTCCCGCCCGGGGTATGCCCGTGATGCCGTTTTGTATCTGATTTCCTTGACGGGGGTTTCTGCTCCGGTAATTGCGGACGTGGGGTCGGGAACAGGGATATTTTCCCAAAGCCTGTTGGAGGAAGGTGCGCAAGTTTTTGCCGTTGAGCCTAATGACGATATGAGGCAGGTAGCGGAAGAAAAACTTAAACATTTTCCGTTGTTTCATTCCGTTCGGGGAAGCGCGGAGAGTACGACTTTGGCTGATTGCAGCGTTGATATGATTACTGCTGCAACATCGTTTCATTGGTTTGATTTTGACGGGTTTAAGCGTGAATGCCGGCGGATTGCAAAACCGGGAGCGAAAGCCGCAATCATTTATAATCACCAGCAGAAGAATGATTTTACAGAGGCGCGGCATGAAATCGTCGTAAAGTATTGTTCGCATCGCAGCGGCTTTGACGAAGGAAGAGACACCTTCTCGAAGATAGAAAGTTTTTTTGCCAAAGGGTATGACGTAAAAGAAATTCCGAATAATTTGCAGTGGGATGAGGACGGATTTGTTGCGAGATGTTGTTCTTCATCCTTCAGTCTGCTTCCGGGAGACGAGCGGTTTGAAGAATACGAAAATGCATTGAGGCTGTTGTTTCGGGCGTATGCAAAAGATGGCGTCATTACCCTGATTAATCATACCCGGCTGTTTGTCGGCGACATTGCTTAACTGCGGATTATGTTTTCTGCTTGTTTAAGGACTTTTTTCATCAGAGTTGAAAACGGATAAGAGCCGAGGTCGGAGAATGTTGTGAAAAAGCCGTCGGCAAAGGGTTGCTCACGTTGCACGCGATATATTCTCAGCGTCAGTTTGAAATGGGTGAAAACGTGGATGACCTCCCGCCCGGTATCAACGGCGTTGTTCAATTCCGGGTAGTTTCCTTCGTCACGCCAGGGAAATTCGTAGAGTCCGGAAAGCAGCCCCTTTTCCATTCGTTTACGGATAAGAACATCTCCTTTGCGGTTGCAAATGAGATATACGCTGCCATGCTTTTCTTTTTTTGCCGGTTTGGTGCGGTTGGGGATATTTTCGATATCCGGGCGGTTTTTTGATTGGCAGTGTTTTTGCCAGGGACAAAGCAGGCATTGCGGTTTTTTGGGGGTGCAGACGCCGGCGCCCAAATCCATGATTGCGGAGGCATAGTCGGCAGGATGTTTTGTGCTGGTCAAGGCTTGGGCTTTTTCACGAATAAGCGGCATTATTTTTTCGACAGGTTCCGTGAAGCCATACATACGACAGATAATGCGAATGACGTTTCCGTCGATAACGGTTTCGGGTTGGTTGAAAGCCAAGGCTAAAAAGCTGGCGACGGTATATTCTCCGATACCTTTCAATTTAAGAACATCCTGGCGATTATCGGGAAACCGTCCCCCGTATTGTTCCATGATGGTTTGAGCGGTTGCGTGCAGCGAACGGGCCCGGGTGTAATATCCCAGTCCCTGCCAATAGAAATAGACTTCTTCCAGCGGGGCGGCGGCCAAGTCGGCTATGGTGGGGAAACGCTCCATAAACCGGTGAAAATAGGGAATGACGGTTTTAACGGTGGTTTGCTGAAGCATCAGTTCCGAAACCAAAATAACATATGGATCGGGATGGGGACCGCCTTTGATCCGCCAGGGCAGGTTGCGGCCGTTTTGATTGTACCATTCAAGAAGCTGATTTGATAAAGTTTGTTTTGACATGCCTGCAATTATATTCTTTTAATTTCTTGATGTCTATGCAATCGGAGGAAAATTAACATATCGATTTGAGAAAGTTTACGGTTGTTTTTTTGGTATGTTGACGGTCTTCGCTCGGAAACCTTGTGAAAAATGTTACAAGGTTTACTTGTTTTTTGTTTGATAATGTGATAATTCGGGCAAACGTGTTTATTCATTATTTTATAAATTTAAATTATTAATGTTATGAGAGGAAAACTCAGTTTATTATTGTTGGGGCTGTTTTTGAGCATCGGCTCATTTGCCCAAAGTTTTACACCTTCGTTTGAAAAAGAGTTTTTGGCGCAGATGTTTGCGCAGTGTCCGGACTCTTTGAAAGAAGATTTTCTCAAAATGGAAACTTCTTACAGTACGTATAAGTTTAAAGAAATACGTTCCATAGAGCAGATGAAGAAGTTTTATCAGAAGAAGTATAAAGATAATCCCGAAGTTATCGGATATATTACCGATGAGGTCAATGCATATGTTCGACACGGCGACGGGGAATCAAATTTGCGGGTTGATTTTTATTATGTTGACCGGCAAGATACTTTAAACTGTTTTCGCATAAATAATGATTACGGTACGTTGTCCAAGTCGTTCGTTACGAAGTCCGGCAAGCGCTATGAATTGAGGCATGCCTGGGGATTTCTGAAGTTGAGCGAAGACGGAATGACATTGTTGGATTGTTACTGTTCCAGAACAAGTGCCGACAATCAGGAGGAGCGGGAACTGACGATTATTCCGTTTACGGGAACGAATCCTTTTTGTTGGACTACTCCTGTCAATCAGGGGCGTATTCCCGCTTTTTGAGCTTATCTTTGACGAAATGTATTTTGTCCCGTTCGGAACTTTGTTCCGGCGGGATTTTTTATACATATATTTGATGTGGGGATAAACTTTGTCTACAGGTGTTCCGTGACAAGATGGCTCAGGTGTTTTTATCATAACAAAAAAGCTCCGAATGGAGCTGTTTTTATTATGGTGCTCCGAAGTTGACGAATTGTTGAACTCCGTCAGGGATAAAACCATTGATATAAACGGATGGAAATAATGAAAATTTAACGGAGGGCAGACAATGACATAACACAATGAAGATGCCTGATATAGAGGCTTTAAACGATTATAACACAAAAATAATTAAAGAAATAACGAAATTTTACGGAGAAAAATAATGGAAAACCAAAATACTAAAATCTTAAATGAAAGAGGAGAAAAAAAGATGTCTAATAAAACTCGGGATTGGTTAACTTGTTGGATTGAAACTGAAACAAATAAGGTTGATGGTTCAGCCAAAGAGAAAAAGAAAGAAAATATCTCTAAAACAGAAAATTTTATAAGAGATTGGATTGCAAGCGAAACAAATTCTCCTGTTTCAAATTAAATTATTTTGAATAATTTGTCTTAATAAGTGCAGTTCTTTGTATTATTTTTGCAGAGAATCGCACTTAATTTTATTATTTTTACTTTTAAATCCAAATTTTACCGATGAACGATAAACTTCTACCTGTTTACGCAAGTGGTATTAACCATTTCGAACTTCATTTGCACAGACTAAAGCTACGCAAGCCTTACGGCATGGTTGGAATGTCTACATCTATCTGCTAATGCAGGTAGTGTTACGTTCAAATCATAAAAATTTCGACTATTTTATTACCTGATGCTAAAATAGTTTGAATTTGTGAAATAAACTCTTTGCCAGCACGCCTTTAAAATGCAAACAACAATAAAAAATCCCGCATAAACAGAAAACAAAGTTCAGATATTTACCTGACAATTTTTTATTAACCCATTGATATATAACATATTATATTAGTAAAATTAATTTGACTTTTTCAAATGAACCTATAGACTAATAATAGAATTTTAACGAGGCAATAATAATGAGAAATAACCCATCTGATAGCGTTGATGGTTTTTTAGGATATGCTAATCAAATATATAGAGGATTAGGTTATCTAATTGATAAGCTATCAACAGTTTTAATTGAAAAAGATGATGATGTTGTGGTTTCAGATGACTATGGATATCTCTTTCTTGAGCAAGTAAAGGAGAAAGAGAAAGTTATATTTAGAGTTACCGCTCCTGATTTTTTGAAAACACTAAAGAATTGGGTAAATTTATATATTAATAAAAAAGATAAATTTAATGAAAGAACAAAGTGTATTCTGACATTGGTCTGTAGAAATGAAGTTGATGACGATTTAATTCTATTTAACAATGCAAAAAATATGGAGGATTGTGAAGAAGCTTATCATAAACTAATACAAAGAATTAAAAATATAAAAGATACTGGTTACAGAGATTTCTTTACTGCCCACAAAAATGAAACTATACAAATACTAAAAATATTCGAAATATACAAACCTCATAAAGAACTCCAAAATGAGCTAAATGATCTTATAATAAAAAATTTATCAGATAAAATAAGCTCTAACCGCTTTAATAATTTTATAGACCAAATTATAGGTTGGTTTTTCAGACTTGCCGTAAATGAGAAAAATAAAAAACTTAGCTTAATAGAAATTAAATACAGTGATTTCTTAAAAAAATGCTTAAAATTAAATGGAGAAGTCGAAATTATCAACTATCCAACGCAAGAACAAATTTGTAAAAACCATAATAATTATTCAGACAGATATATAAAACAATTAAAAATTATAAATATGGATAAAAATATTATCGATTCTGCAACAACTGATTACCTATCTTGGGAATACTTAAGAAACAATGATTTCAGAGATGGAAGATTTTCACAAGAAGATCTCAATAATACCTATTCAAACTTATATAATTCTTGGAATGAAAAGAAGTTACGTGTGAATATGCAACCTACATTGAATAGTGAAGATAAAGGTAAAGCACTTTATTTAGACTGTTTAGAAGAAAAAGTGTATATATCTGGAGTATCTATACAAGGTAATGAAAAATGTATATCAAGAGGGGCATACAACTTTCTAGCTAATCAAGATGATGATATAGAGTATTCTATAGGGTGGCACCCAGACTACAAGGTACGATTAAATGAGCAATAATAACATTTATGATAGATATTGCAATGATTTTCAGAACCCTGCCTTAGGAGCATATATCATTGCAAAATTTGTAGAATCATACATAAGAAATGCCACCAATAACAGCTTTCCTAGTATCTTTCATATTTTTTCAATGATGCCCATTATAATAAACAGTAATTTTCGAAAATGTATAAAAAGGAAAAATGTTTTAGACTCTCTGATAAAAGAAATAAATGAGAATGATAAGTTGTTCGGAACATATCAAACAAACATATTAAGATATAAAGAGTATACAATGACTTGTCTGCTTTTTTGCATTAGGCTTAATTTGATATCTATAAATGATGAAGGTGATATCCAAATCACTGTTCAAAAATTACCAAATCATAAAAATAAATTAATTATAAATGCTGAGCGTTTAGGAATGTTATTTTCTAATGGTGACCTGTTTCGTTTTCTCAATTTTTTGGGAGTTAGTCTATAATGAATATACAACTTAAAGAAATAATATTATGGCCTCAAAATAAAGAGCTTGATATAAAAACTATAAATTTTGTTGAAGGCAAAGTAAATGTTATTCACGGATTATCTCAAACGGGAAAATCTGCAATAGTCCATATAACCGATTATTGTTTATGTGCCAGTGAAAACAAAATTCCTATTGGCATTATAAGAGATAGTGTTGATTGGTTTGGTATCAAACTTTTATGTGATGACGAAGAAATGTTATTTATTAGAAAAAATCTGCCTAAAAGTGGATTCTGTATGCAGTTTGAAAAAGGTAAAAATCTTGAAACTCCGATAGAACCAATACAGAATGTAAATAACAAAGACGAGTTCAAAAAATTTATAAATAATATTATGGGTATACCTTTTTTTGAAGAAAATAAAGAAGGAACATATAGCAGCCGTATAAGCTTTAGAGATTTAGTCGCATTTAACTTTCAAACCCAATCTCTTGTTGCAAACCCTAATTGCCTTTTATATAAGTCTGATTTATCGGATTACAGGGACAGATTAAAGAAAATATTCAATGTCGCTTTAGGCTTAGAAACTTCACAAAATATGTTTAACAAGATTAAATCAGATGCCCTTAAAAAAGAACAAGCAAAATTAGAGTTAGAATTAGAGGGAAATAAAAAATATTTAACTGAACAGTTGTTACAACATAAAGATATAATTCTAAAAGCAATGAAATATGGTATCATAAAGCAGAAAGCTTTAGATGATAATGTCGTAAATATTAGAAGTTTACTTGAAGAAATTATAAAAAAGAAAATAACAGATATATCATTATCATTTGATGGTGGTGACAAGATTGCTAAAGAAATTTTGACTTTAGAAAAAGAATTACGTCCACTTTATAACAAACTTAAAGATTATGAACTTAAAAAGCAGTCTATTCTTAAAATCATTAATTTACTAGAAAATACTATCAACTTATCTAATGATAGAGTAGAAAGGCTTCAATTATCAAAATTTATCAAAAACTTTTGCCTTAATAATAGCCAAGATAGTGTTGTTATATCTAATATAGACAAACTATGTAAAAATCTAGAAGAAATTGAAAACAAGAACTATATAAGTATCACAAACCAATCAAGAAACTATAAAGAATTGGCTGAAGTAGATGAGAAAATAGCCGAAACAAATGATGATATAAACAAAATTCTAGATATGTATAAAAAATTAGATAAGAGTAAAAATGTAAATATCATTGAGGACTTCATTTCTGATATAGCAAAAGCTAAAAACTTACTTGATTTCTTTAAAGTTAAAGATGAAGCACTATTAGAAAAAATAAATAATATAAAAAAGGATTTAAGCAAATATCCGTATAAAGAAATAAAGCCTTATGAAGCATTGAATAAAATTATTACTTATACAAGAAATTTGCTGCCTGATTTTGTGGAATTTAAAAATGTATCTTCATTTGAAGTTAATGACTTAACAGTTAAAATTAAAAAAAGTGATAATGAAACACCTTATTACTTATCAGAAACAGGAAGCGCTTCAAACTGGCTAGCATACCATTTAGCAATATTGCTTGCTTTTCATAAATATTTTGCAAATAATAATTGCAATGTATTTAATTTCATAATGTTTGACCAGCCAAGCCAAGTATTTTTTCCAAATCCAAGTGAAATGCCGCAAGACCTTAAAGAACTCGAAGCTCGTAGCAATAAAGATGACATTAAAAGCGTCATTGAGATATTTAAATTATTTAATGAATATATAAATAGCACAAAAGAGAAAGTCCAAATCATTGTTCTTGACCACGCAGATCCCAAAGTATGGGGAAATTTTGAAAATATTATGGAAATAGCTGATTGGTCTAAAAATAATGAAGGTCTAATACCCCAAAATTGGATATCATAACAACCGCTTCTTAGTCTGCTTAATTATATCTTTCAAATCACACCAATAACATCGGCGAGCATCAAGAGTGTTCGCAATTGCATCAATGAGTTAATTTATACAAATAAAATTTATTGTATCATCTCTCTGTATCACTTACCATTTAATTTTTTGCTATTTTGAGAATGATGTCAGGTCCCAAATTTTGATTAGTTTGGCATTCATATTATTTGTTAAATCTTAATCACCACATTTTTTATTACTATATTTTGGTTTGCGGAGATTACTAAACAATACAGTAACTGATATATTGTGCTTAACCTACAAAATTTTACCGATAGGGAAATTTTTTCTTCAAAAGACATTCAAAAATTCCCAAATTTACCGATGAGGAAATTTATGAAATTCTTATTTTATTTTAGAAAATCCCCAATATTAGGCATTTTCTAAAATGAAAATGATAAAAATTCCAACTAATTTAGCATCAAATGATAAATTAGTCGCATTTCTCTTGACTTTTAATTGTTTCTGACTATTTTAATATTAGATGATAAATTAGTCGGAGTTTGTAAATGTATATTCAAAGAACTATTGAAAACGCCGTAAAACGGATGAATTCTTCTTTTTCTGTTGTATTAATTACAGGACCAAGGCAAGTTGGTAAAACAACGGTATTTAGATGTTGTGAAGAGAATCGTAATTATGTTTCTTTGGATACTTTGGAAAATCGTAAACTGGCCAAAGAGAATCCTGCTTTATTTTTACAACGTTTTGAAGCTCCTTTATTGATTGATGAAATTCAGTATGCTCCTGAACTTTTACCGTATATTAAAGCCCTTGTAGATGAGAAAAAGCAAAAAGGAATGTTTTGGATTACGGGGTCACAACAATTTCATTTAATGCAAGGTGTATCAGAAAGCCTTGCTGGAAGGGTGGGAATCCTTAATTTAGAAGGCTTTTCTTTACCTGAGTTGGCGGAAAAACCTTTCTATGATAAATTTGTTCCCACACCTGAATGGATTTCAACAAGAAGTAAGGAAGCCCAAAGTTTAGATTTAAAAGAACTTTATGAAATTATTTGGCGAGGCTCTTATCCTGCCTTAAATAATGATGAAAATATTGATTGGGAAGATTTTTACAGTTCTTATGTTCAGACATATATTGAACGTGATATTCGCGATTTGACCGATAGTGGTGATGAAATGCAGTTTTTGGAACTTTTAACAGCATTAGCTGCAAGAAGCGGACAATTGCTGAATTTTTCAGATGTTGCACGAGATATAGGGAAACCCGTATCAACAGTGCAACGTTGGGTATCTATTTTACAAACATCTGGGCTAATTTATTTGTTGTATCCATTTTCTAAAAATATTAGCAATCGGATGACCAAAATGCCTAAAATATATTTTATGGATACGGGGTTAGTTTGTTATTTAACTAAATGGAATACTCCTGAAACATTGGAAACAGGTGCTAAAAGTGGTGAAATACTGGAAACATTTGTTGTTGCTGAAATATTGAAAAGTTATATCCATAATGGAAGGAAACCTAATATTTCTTTCTATCGTGATAAAGATAAAAAAGAGATAGATGTTATTTTGGAAGAAAACGGGAAAGTTTATCCTATTGAGATAAAGAAAAAGACCAATCCAGATAAGAAAGACATAAAAAATTTTGATGTTTTAAAAAAAGCTGGGCTTCAAGTGGGAGAAGGGGCTGTTATTTGTTTAGCTCAGACTTATCTGCCACTGACAGAAAGTGTAAACATAATACCTGTTTTTTATCTGTGATATTAAAGCTTTATTGCTTGAATAATTCTGATAAAGATGGATATGGTCCTTGTGGAGGAAGATTGTTTTTATCCGCAGGGAGGATGTCATTGTATTTTATTCCACTTTTAATTTCACTAATTCTACCTAAGTTTACTCCAAACCAAAATGCTATATCTTGTAAATTGTCTCCCCTAAGGATCATTCCTTTAATTAGAGAAATTTTTGTATCATCTAATATAGAACTTGATTTGTATGTATATTTTTTACGGGATATGGGATTTTTCTCAAAATATTTCTCTTTAGATATTTTTATAAATATCTGAATTA
>CABUAQ010000072.1 GCA_902489575.1 uncultured bacterium | reverse complement strand
TAAATTCCTGTATTAATCAAATTACTTTTTGCTTCTTCTACAGACGGCTTTTCTTGAAACTCAGTTATAAATCCATTTTCATCTGTTACAACAACTCCAAAATGACAAACATTTTCATGCGGAATTTGTTTTACCCCAATTGTTGCAATCGCCCTGGATTTTTTATGAATTTTTACCGCTTTTTTAATATCGGCAGTGGTCAAAATGTCACCTGACATCACAATAAAATCTTCATCTTTTTTAAAGAAAAACTGACATTTTTTAACTCCGCCTGCTGTTCCGGACAATTCATCTTCTTTAATATAAGAAAATTTTACTCCAAGGTTATTTTCTTTGTATCTGTCGATAATCTGATCAGCCAAATAATACGTATTTGAAATAACATCTTTTATTCCGGCGCTTTTCAATTGTGATAAAATTATATCCATCAATGGTCTGTTCATTACAGGTATCAGAGGTTTTGGCAACATCAACGTAATCGGTTCCAATCTTGACCCCATACCTGCCGCCATCACCATAGCTTTTACATTTTTCATAATATCTTAATCCCTTTTTGAACGATTATACTACCAAGGATAGTTTTTGTCTATAGTCCAGTTACTATAGCGAATAACAGCTGTACATGCAGCTCCTACCCCTGCCCCAAAAGAACTTTGAGGAGATTTCTTATGACATCCGTCAATTAAATCCTTGCTCAACATTTCGGTAATAGGCAAAACATCATGAGGGATTCCGCACTCATTGTAACCGCCGAGATGAATACCATTTTTTATAAAATATTTATTGTAAACTTCATTATCACAATTTGGTTTAAATGTTTTATGATTAAAAATATAAAACGCAAAAATATCATGCCCTAACTTATTATCTCCGGAAGTACCATCCAAATCCACAAGATAAGAAATTCTGCCTTCTTTGTCTTTTATAAATCCCATTGTAAGGTTATCGCTAAGAACAAGACTATACAAAACCCTGTTTAACTTCTTATTTGACAAATCTTTATATTGGGTCTTATTCCAACAGCCGTCTTGATTACCTTTACAAACTTTATCAACATCAAAATATGGAGTGTAGTACGTTTCAACAAACTTATCTAATGGTAAAGTAGTATCCATTTCAGTAGGACGAGTAGATGAAATTATTGAATACACCCTGTGAGCTTGTAATGCTCGAGAATATAGCATACTCAATTGAGCTGAATATTTTCTCATTTTTATACCTTCAACTAAAGGAAACCACATACAAAAAAACAAAATCAAAAAAACAATGCCCAAGATTAGCACAGTTTGTGATTGTGTAACACCGAGTTTTTTATTCATATCTATACCCGTAAAATCCTATTTATTTAATCTACACTCAGTATCGCAATTATTTGCTCTTTTGTCAAATCAGGATTAATTTCTTTAATACATGTAATACTTTCAGCGTCAATTCTTTCGTCAAAAATTTTTTCTAAAAATTCCCGGTTATAATCATACAAAATAGAACCATGCTGCAATATATATCCGTTTTTTCGAAATTGGGCAGAACCAATCAACTTTTTATTATTATAACAAAGGTCTGCCCCGGTTGAAATCAGCATACAATAATCAAAACTTGTATTAACAGGTTTTGTATTACCATAATCCAGTTCTACACCAAGTTTCTTAAATTTATCAATAAAAATCTGAGATATCTCTTTATATGAAGACACAATATGTCCGCCATTTTTAAGATAAGAAATCGGACACACAAAACTATAAGTTATTTCATTATCATGCAACAGGGCACGCCCACCTGTTAAACGCCTTACAACATCAACATTATTTTCTTTAAGAAACTCTTTATCTAAAAAATCATCATTCTGGTTTCTGCCCAAAGAAACACATGCCGGCGACCAGCCGTATAATCTGAATATGGGCTCTTGCTTGTTCTCATTAATAGCACTTTCTAACAACGCGCTATCAACACTCATATTAACATGTCCGGAATTAATACTGTACTGGCATATCTCCATTGTTAATTTCCTCAAAGGAGTCAGAATGAATTGAATAACCGCCGCCGCGACTAAAATCCGGAACTCTTATTTCATCAAGCGGTTCAAATTCAAATTCATTTTTTTGTTTTACTTCAACTTCTTCAGATTTTGTTCTTATTTTTTTTGATTTTTTTTCAGACTTAACCTTCTTATTTGATTTATCAAATTTTGTAGAATATTCTTGCTGTTGTTGCATTTGTTGTGCTGAATATTTATCATTTCCGTGCAGGAAAATAAGCCCCTTTGTTGAATATTTATCCGGTTTTACAGGTTTGGGTTCAACCGAAATTTGAGAAGAATTATTCTGCTTAGATCTCTTAAATCTACTCAGAAATCCAGATTTTATATCTTCATCAAAATCCTTGTCTTCTATATTTGAAGATGATCCTGTCAAAAATTCTTTATCTGAAGTTTCTTCTTCAAGGGGATTAAGAGTAGACGCCTCTATGATATTCTCAACTTTTGCTATAGATTGAACAGAACTGCCAATTTGATTTGCCGCAGCATTGTCAACCTCAGAACTTGAACGGGTATCTGAATTATCTAAAGCCTGTATAGAAATATTTGAAGCGTCCTCCGGAGGAATTTGATTTTCCGGAGCAGGTTTCAATTCAGGACGTTCAATTTTTTCACCTCTGTCACGGGCAGCAAGTTCCGCTTCAAATTGTATAAAGGTTTCGTTACCTACAAACTGCTCCAATGCAGCCCTTTTTGAAAAAAATTCCGATTTTGCATTTCTTTGTTTATCAAGAGCTGTACGATAATATGCATCAGTTATAACAACAAGTTCTCTCGGAGCATTATTATTCTGAGCAAGATTAAAGTTACGCTGTCTTTCTTCCACAAGCTGATTTGTAAAATCAACTTGTTTTTTCGCACTCATGTAGTCATAATAAAGATTTACTGCTTTTTGCTGAAGATCCTCAACCTTACGGATTAGAATAATCATGTCTGCATCATTCACCCTTGTATACTTATAATTGAGTGCCTTCGTATCCTGAGACATAATTCCCAGGATATTTCCGCCAATTAATGAAGACCCAGCAATAATAGGACTCCCCATGCTCGCCCCAACAAGCGTTGACATGCTTGCAATAGTTTTTAACACATTTTTAACCGACTTACTGTCAGGCTTATCTGCATCCGGATTTGCTAATTTATAAAGGGCAAAGTTTATTGTATCACTCTGAACCGCCGCCCCCTGCCACAATAAAGATAAATCCGAAATCATATCTTGTTCTTCAAATTCCAGATCCTGTGCAATTTCTTTAGATAAACGTTTTATACTCAAATCTGCATACGTCAAATCTGTATAACTTGCATCATTTGAATCATCAATCTGTGCATATTTTTTCTCCAGCTTATTTTTTTCATGAACAGCTTGAACATATTGTTTTTCCGGCAACTCAGAAATCCCTACTCTATATGCCGGAGGTTTTGGAAATTCAACTTCGGACAATTGATCCGCCCACACCGGCAAAGCCAAAAGACTCGCCAAAACAGCTGAAAATAATATATTATTTTTTAACATTGCCCCCTCCTATCAGAGTTGAATCATAATTATATTGATACAAGTTAAGATTATCAACAACTTTCTTGCCTGCAAGTCGCTGTAACTCTAAATGATATTTCTTTGCTAATTGAAGGTATTTATATTCTTCCATTTGCATATCTTTATATAAAGCCGATGAAATGGCTATTTCCAGGAAATCTTCTTCATCCATAGCCTTTGCATAATTTTTATTATATAGAAGTTCTCGTGAGCGAACTTCTTTTAATTGAGTTAAAGAATTTTTATAATTGTAATAAGCGTTGATAATCTTATCCTGCAAACTTTCAACAAGTCCTGCTAACTCAATCAACTCTGTATCTGTCAAAGGAATTTCCTGCGGAACATTCTTCCTGTTAATAAAATTTTGGGCCAACCTGCCGGCAGCGTAAGAACCCGATTGAATCATATAATCAGCTCCAATTAAAGCAGGAGCTAATGAAGCACCTGAAACAATCGCTGAAAGAGTTTTTGCCATTAATGAAGAATGAATTCTGCGTTGACTCTCAGGGGTTGACAATTTTTTCAGAGCAAAACCAATCACCTGATTATTTTCCACTGTACCTTTCCAAAGATTATCTATATCCTCAACATCCTTTTCCTTTTGAAGTTTAATAATTTCATCCATAATCTCTTTATCCGAAATTACAAGAGAATCTTTATCCTTATAGTCTATATCAGGCAATTCAATTTTGGCAGGCTCAACATTATCAAGCTTAACTTCCTCGCCTTCTATCGCGAAAACTTTAGTTGATAAAATTCCAACAATCCCTAATATAATTAATAACTTTTTCATAATAATGTTATAACATAATTATCAGAATAAATCCAATGGTTGATTAATGTTTAAATCTTATGGTGGTTCTTCAAAGCATGAAAAAATCCTAGAATAGTGACAGAAGAGGATAAAGAGTTGAGTGAAGAAAATTTAAAGTCGCAATATATGAGCACCCCTTTGCTGCGAAGAAAGAAGCAAAAAGCTTTTCAGGATCAAGCAGATAAACTCAGGGCGCAAGATTCATACAAAGAAGCCATTGGCAGTTATCTTAATTCTATATTGATTGACAGAAATAATGCAGATACCTATTTTGGATTGGGAATTTGTTATAAAAATCTCGGAAAAACAAAAAAAGCAATTTCCTATCTTGAAAAAGCTGCACTTTTAGAACCTAATAAATTTGAAACATTTTTCGAACTGGGGCTCTGCCATCTAAAACTAGAAACTCCTTGTTGCGCAATAAAATGTTTTATTCAGGCAATTCAAATAGAACCACAAAACCCCGAAGCTATTTACAACCTTGGACTTGCTCATGAACAATGTGACGAACAAGATATGGCGATTATGATTTACCAGAAACTTATTGAAAATACACCATCATATTTAAATGCATACCTTAGAAAATCAAAATTACTTGTAAAAATGGAGCTTTACAAACAAGCTTTAGGTTTATACTTAGAAATATTAAAAATTAATCCAAACTATACACAAGTGTACTCCGAAATAGGCTTGTGTCTGGATAAACTTGGAAAACATACAGAAGCAAAAAGATATTACAGAAAATTCTTATCTGCCCAGCCTGATGCTGAAAATGCCAATATCATACTGAAACGTGCAGAAAAATTGAGAAACATCAGAAATAAAGATTCTAAATTAAGTCTTGTTTAATAAGCTACAAGTTCTCAGACTCAAGTAAGACATCGTGTCCTACATTAAGCATCAAATTCAGATATGCATCATAATAAACCTGAACCGCGCTAATATACTCTCTTAATGTTTCCTGGTGAGTATTTTCTACCTGAATAAGGTTTAATAAACTTGCCTGACCCTTTTCATAACGGTTTTTATAGGCTTCTAAAATTGCTGCAGACTCTTTTAAAATGGTTTTATAATATATCATGTTTTCTTTTGCATACTTAAAATCATTATAGTCTTCTTTCAGAGAATAACGTAAGTGATTTTCAAAAGAAGCTTTATCTAAATCAGCTCTTTCCAAAACAATTTTAGCCTTGTTAATCTCGGGTCTGTAAGAGTATAAAACAGGTAAATCAATAGAACCGCCTGCAAAAGCCCCAGGAAAAGCTTCCCCTCCTGTTTGATGAGCAGTTTGATAAGCATACCCGCCTGCCAGAACAACATCCGGAATTCTTTTTCTTTTTGCCTGAATTACCTCGGCTTCGCTTTTTGAAATATTTGACTGGGCAATAGACAAAGCATAGCTGTATTTCATTGCAGTATCCTCAATCACCTGGTAAGGAAGTAAATCAATTTTTAAAAGCTCCAGATCTTTTTCAAACAATGAAGTTTCTATTGTATCATACATAATACTACTGTCTTTAATATTTAATGTATTATTAAAGTCAAACTGTGCAGCCAAAAGATTAGCTTTTGCCTGATTTAAAAACACCAGCTGTTTATTATATTTCATATCGTTTTGCAAAACATCAATTGAATAATTAGGAGATTTTTTAAACTTTTGCTCAACAATAATCTTCATATTCTTAAACAAACGTTCACGCTCTTGCAAAATTATAACTACCGATTTCATATATAAAATATTAAAATAAGAACGCATAACTTGAATTTTTAAACTGTGCTCATATGCTCTTATTTCATCTTCTGTTATAGAAAGATTAATTTGTGCAATTTTTTTTCTAATTCCACGCTTTCCTATTTCAATTGGAACAGCAAGACCAAATTGACTGGAATTTCCTCTTGTTACCTTACCCATTAAAAAATTTGATTGGAATTGTGGATTTTTTAAAGCATTTGCAATTTTTATATCCTGTTTTAATTCCTCAGCTTTTTGACGTTTGGATTTCAAATCCAGATTATTTTCAATCGCAAGCTCAACAGCATTATCAAGTGAAATATGCTTAACATTAGCCATTGCGGGCGTAGGGGATATTAATACAACTATCAGTAATAAAATCTTTTTCATAAATTCTTACCGGGCAAAAAATATTCTAGCATAAAGATATTAATATTTTGCCAGATTATTTACATTATTAAACATTTAGTGTAACATGTACACTTGGATAGGTTAAAAAAATGACAATTGAACAAATAAAACCGAATTATGCACTAAAGCATTCTATAGCGAACTTCCCCGCCTATCGTAAGGAAATCAGCTATGGCTACATTAATCTGCATAAATCAGAAGAGGTAATGCGCAGCGCAAAAGACATAACTCCAAAAGATAAAATAATGGCAGGTCTTGGAGCTGCAATAGGGGTAACTATTCCTCTGGTTACCTTTATGAAAAAACAAAAAGCAAAAAATATCTTTCAGGTAAAATACAATGCACTAAAAATGATTACAATTGCGGCCTGCGGAAACCTTGGAGGAATTCTGTTAAGTTCAATAGGAGAACAAAAAAATGACCAGATAAAAAAATGGAAAGAAGGCGCATTCCAAATGTCTTTAACATCGCTGCCGCTTCTTTTAGTTGATGGTAGCGTAAAATTATGTGAAAAAGCTTCGAGTACAAAAATAAATAATAACATCGTCAAAATTCTTGTTTCAGCAATTGGAGTTGCTATCGGTTCTAATGTTGCAATAGGAATTTACAACAAGATAAGATCAGGTAAAGAAGCAAAACGCCCTGAACGAGAACTAAAACCTATTGATATGATTGCAAACATTGATGATATAGTGGCAATCATGGTACTTGCCAAAATTCCATTTGCAAAAAAAATAAAAATAGAAAGAGCTCTACCTTTTATTTATACATTCTGCGGATACCGCTCAGGAACAGGGGATAGAAAAAACAAATAACATTCATTTTATCGTTCAAGCCAATTCAAGCAAATATCGGTAAATTTTTGAGGGAAATCAATATATAAATCTTCTGCATGCAAACCTTTCTCAAAACAAATATAATTCTTATCACAATTGGCTGCATCATATAAATTCTTTGTATGCCAGGCAAAAACCGTCGGATCATTTTTCCCTGCTAAAAATAATGTAGGGACACTAATATTTTTAACAAAGTCTATCGGCTTATCTTTATGCAAAAACGGATTACCGGGACGGACAGTTAGCCATCTTTTTGGTTCAAACTTCTTAAATAATGTAGGATACCACGCCTCAGGCAAATACATCCTGTTTTCAATTTTATAAAATTCTGCCGGCGCAGATACCGCAATAATTTTATCAATTCCAGAATTCTTTGCCCCGTAAAGCAGTGCAAGTGCTGCGCCTAAAGAAAATCCTACAAGATATATATTTTTATATTTATCCGAGATAAATTTTACAACCGCATCAATATCAAATTCTTCTTTTGATGTAAATGAATAAAACCCACCGCTTTTTCCGTGACCTCGAAAATCCATAGCAACAACATCATGAAATTTTGAAAAATATACAGCCAAGTCCGCAAAAGATTTTGCATCTTTTGTCATAAACCATCCGGGACAAATTATAATTACATCGTCATGACCTGTTTGATAATAATTAAAACCGATTTTTACAGAATCACAAGTTTCAACAAAAACTTCTTTCATTTTATTTTTTCTTTTCATTGAGCTCTGTAAACAACTTAATCAACTCATCCTGATTAACAATTGTACAAACATTTTGTTCAACAATCATATCAACGAGTTTTTGTTCTTGCGGAGTTAAATCCTGAGAACTTTGCATAAGAAATTCCGGGTCAGGATTTTTTAACATACCGTTCAATTGCGCTATGTTTCGTTTATCTTCTTCTACAATAGCATCAACAAGCACACCTAATTGATCTTTATCAAATCCGCACATAACTTTCGGTTCAAATTGTGCAATTGTTTTATCCGGAATAGTTAAACCAAAAGTTTCTCTTATTTCTTTACCTAAGCTGTTAACTTTCCCTGACATATGGTAAGTACATTTTCCATCTGTCCAGCCATCAATTTTAATTCTAAAAGAAATATTTATACCAATAATTTCGAAATCAAATTTTTCATTGTAAGGTTTACAAGTTCTTAGATCATTGATCATTTCTGGAGTAAGAACACTTTTAACTTCTCCTTTCTCATTAGCTTCACTTTCTTTACTATCATCAGAAACAGCATCAATATCTTTTATAAGCTCCCTTGATGTTTGAACAACTTCAGGCACGGGGGCAAGAGATAGCAAATTTTTATTTTTAATTACACTCGCAATTGATTGAGATCCGACAAGAACCGTACAAATTAGCATAAATATTTTAATATATTTCATAACATAAAATTCCTTTATTCCTTAATATCCAAATAACGATTCAAACATACGGTTTGAATCAGGAGCATTCAATATTGTACAAGCCCGATCATTTAAAATAACATTCATAAGACCGACATCAGATGTACTCATATTATTAATTGACGGAAGTTCAATATCCATAGGATTTTTTAGCATATTATTACTTGCTCCGGCATTCCTCTCATTTTCCTGTAATATTGAATCTCCCACAGACAACAATTGTTGTTTAGTAAATTCACATCTAATCCTTGGTTCAAAAGTATAAATCTGAGCCTGAGAAGCATCCACCCCATATAATTGCTTGAAAGTTTTATTTATACCTGTAGACTGTGCAACAAAATTCACACGACACCTATTATTTACCCACCCGTCTATAGAAACTCTGAAATTAAAATTTACACCCATAACATCACTGTCAAGAGTTTCGGAATAGGGTTTACACATTCTCATATTATCTGCAAGCTTGTTCCCTGAAGACTTTTGTCTTTGTTGATAGTTTGTTATAACCGGCTTTTGACGCACCTGCCCCGGGGTTTGTTGTTTTGATTGGTCTGCAGGTCTTTGAATTCTTCGCTGGGTCGTTACAACATCAGCCATAACACTTCCGCCTGCAAACAACCCTATTAATAATACTAAATAAAATTTTTTCATAATCTTCCACCTGAATAATTTATTTCTAATTATATAATTATATAGAAAATATTACATACAACACATAAATGGTATTTTAACAAAATTTATTATATAATAACAGTATACAACCAAAAAAGCTTTTATACGAAGGGGTAAAATGGATAATAACACTAACGACTACTTAGCACTGGGTGTAAGTATATTAATCGTCGGGCTTATGCTTGGAAATTACTCATATTCAACTTACTCAGAAACCAAAAAACTAAGTGAACAGATTGATTTTACCCTTATTGATGATAATAATGATATCTCAACTACAGACAAATATTACAAATACCTGTCTATTGCAGACTTTCTTAATCAGAAACTTACAAAAAATAAAGATATCTTGATAAAAAATACATCATGCGTTTATCTAGACTATGCACAGCACAATGCAATTGAACTGTACAGACTGACAAAAAAAATGGACTTTGATGAATCTAAAATTGGCGTTGCTGCCGGCAATATCAGAGGGCTTTATAATATGCTTGAATACTATACAACCTGTAAAAAAACTGAAGAATATAAATCTGAATTACAAAACATACTTAATGAAATTCAAAAAACTGAAATAAACAGATTGAATAGTGAAGAAAGAATGAACGAATTTTTAAACGGATATAGAGACAAACACACAAAACAAGCACAGGAAAATACCGCAGCAATAGCACCTGATAATTCTGTACAAACAGAGGAACAGCCCCAAGCAGAACAAGCAACAAATATCCAGCAGCCGGAATTTCAGCAATCAGAAAATCCGCAATAAAATACAACCACTCACCCTGCCCCTCAGCCATTCGGCACACAGTTTCACTCGGTTCGTTCCCAGCAGATTCAGCAAGTGTCCTCGGAAGAGTGGAGGAATTATTACCCCCCGCCCTACCCCTCCCCTCTGGAG
>CABUAQ010000071.1 GCA_902489575.1 uncultured bacterium | reverse complement strand
CATTTCTCTTGCTCCTAATTTATTTTATGGAACATCAATATCCGTTAATATTTTGGTGTTATCAAAACACAAAACAGACAATAAAATACAATTTATTGATGCGAGTACAGAAAATTTTTATAAAAAAGAAACAAATAATAATGTATTAGAACCAGAGCATATCAACGCAATTTTAGGATATTTTGCCAAGAAGGAAGATGTTGCTCATATTAGTCTATTGGTTGAAAATGAAGAAATTGCTAAAAATGATTACAATCTTTCAGTTTCATCTTATGTCACCCCGCCAGACAATAGAGAACAAATAGATATAGTGGAGTTAAACACCAAGATTAAAGATATTGTAAAACACCAACAAGAACTTCGAGCCCAAATAGATGCAATAGTTGCTGATTTGGAAGGAGTGGCATGATGAGTAAGATTGATGATTTAATAAAGCAATATTGCCCAAATGGGGTAGAATATAAAGAACTTGGAGAGATAGTAAATATCCTGGATAATCAAAGGCGTCCCGTTGCAAAGGAAAAAAGAAAAAAAGGAAATATTCCTTATTATGGAGCTAATGGGATACAAGATTGGGTTGATGACTATATATTTGATGGAACTTTCTTACTTGTAGGAGAAGATGGGAGTGTAATAAACAAAGATAATACACCAGTTTTGAATTGGGCAACTGGTAAAATATGGGTTAATAATCACGCACATATACTTTCTGAGAAGATAGAAAAAGCAAACTTAAGATATGTTTACTTTATTCTATCAAATACAGATGTGAGTTCCATTGTTAGAGGTACCCCCCCGAAATTAAATCAATTAAATTTAAGAGGAATAAAAATTCCCGTGCCTCATCCTTGTGTGCAGGAAGAGATTGTAAATGTGTTGGATGCTTTTACCGCGCTGGAGGCGGAGCTGGAGGCGGAGCTGGAGGCGCGTAAGCGTCAATATGAATATTATCGCAACAAACTCCTAACCTTTGATGGAAATACAACGGGGGGGGGATTATAAAATGCTATCTGAAGTTCTTTTATCCTTAAAAACAGGATTAAATCCTCGTAAAAATTTTAAACTTAATGATACAGGAGCGAATAACTATTATGTAACGGTGAGAGAATTGGGGGGGATTGATATAATATTTCAAGAAAAGACGGATATGGTTACTGATGATGCAATTAAATTAATTAATAATCGCTCTAATTTAGAAAAAAATGATATTTTATTTTCTGGGACTGGAACCATTGGAAGAACAGCTTTAATACAAGAAAATCCAACAAATTGGAATATAAAAGAGGGAGTATATGCCATAAAACCTAACCCTAAAAAAGTTTTATCCAAATTCTTATTATTTTTATTCCATTCTCAAAAAATCATAGAACAAATAGATGATAAAAAAGTCGGATCTCCTGTGGCTAGTATTCCTATGAATGAACTGAAAAAAATAATTCTTCCTATTCCCCCTCTTGAAGAACAAGAAAGAATTGTTGCAATTTTAGATAAGTTTGATAGCCTTGTTAATGATATTTCAGAAGGCTTGCCGGCGGAACTTAATGCACGCAGACAGCAATATGAATATTACAGAAACAAACTTTTAACATTTACCGAGATGAATTAATGGGACAGACACTAACAGAAGTTGCACAATATTTGAGGGATGTAGATAAAAAAGTCCAATTAATTTATGCTTTTAATGGTACAGGTAAAACTAGACTATCTAGAGAGTTTAAGAAACTTATTAACGCAGATGAAACTCTTGGAGAGGAAGAAGATTTAAACACTAAAAAACGCAAAATTTTATATTATAATGCGTTTAGTTCTGATTTGTTTTACTGGGATAATGATATAGAAAATGATGAGGAACCTAAACTTAAAATTCAGCCTAATACTTTCACAGCTTGGATTCTAAAAGACCAAGGCCAGGAAGAAAATATAATAAAACATTTTCAACATTACACAAACGATAAGCTAACTCCTAAATTTAGTCCCGATTATTCAGAAATTACATTCTCTTTTCAGAAAGGTGATGAGAGTAATACCGAAAATATAAAGATATCAAAAGGAGAAGAAAGTAATTTTATCTGGTGTATTTTTTATAGTTTATTTGAGCAAGTAATACATACTTTAAAAGATAAAGAGGAAGAAGGAGAAACAGAATTTGACGAATTGGACTACATTTTTATCGATGATCCTGTTACCTCATTAGATGAAAATCATTTAATTGAATTAGCTGTAAATGTTGCTCAATTAATTAAATTTGGCAAAAAAGTTGGTTTAAAGTTTGTTATTACTACGCATAGCCCTCTTTTCTATAATGTACTATATAATGAGCTAGGATTAAAATCTGGTTATATCTTGAAGAAAAATGAGGATAACACTTATGAAATAGAAGAAAAGCAAGGGGATTCAAATTGTTGTTTTTCTTATCATTTGCATTTACGGAAGATAATAGAAGATGCTATCGCAAATAATAATATTGAAAAATTTCATTTTACACTATTGAGAAATCTATATGAGAAAACCGCTCGTTTTTTAGGATATCAGTACTGGTCGGATTTGTTGCCTGATGATAAAAAGACTTATTATAATAGAATTGTTCAATTTACAAGCCATTCAACTTTATCAAATGATGCTGTTGCAGAACCGACGGATGTAGAAAAGAAAACTATTGCATTTTTATTAGAGCATCTTATAAGAAATTATAACTTTTGGGTAAAGGTAGAAGACAATGAATAGTCAGATGAAGCCAGTTTTAGAAACCAATAATTTTATTGTTTTAGATGAATATAAAAAACAAAAAACTTCATCTGATGCTTATCAAAGCGAAGCCGAATTGGAAAAAGAGCTTATTTCTGATTTACAAGCCCAAGGGTATGAATATAGAAAAGATATCACATCTATTGAAGCAATGATGGGTAATCTGAAGATACAACTTGAAACCTTAAATAAAACCACATTTACACCTAGTGAATGGAAACGTTTTTGTGATGAATATCTTGATACAGTAACTGATACGATTACTGATAAGACAAAAAAAATTCATGAGAATTATATCTACGATTTCACTTTTGATAATGGTCGTATTCTAAATATTTATCTTTTAGATAAAAAAAATATATCCCGCAATCATATTCAAGTAATTAATCAATTTGAGCAAGAGGGAATACATCCTAACCGTTATGATGTTAGTATCTTAGTTAATGGGTTGCCCTTGGTTCACATAGAACTAAAAAAACGTGGTGTAGCTATCAGAGAAGCCTTTAATCAGGTGCATCGCTATAGCAAAGAAAGTTTTAATTCTAAAAATTCGTTATATAAATATTTGCAGATTTTTGTAATTTCTAATGGAACAGATACTAGATATTTTGCCAATACAACAAAACGCAACAAAAATAGCTTTGATTTTACTATTAATTGGGCAAAATCTGACAATTCACCTATCAAAGACTTAAAAGATTTTACTGCAACATTTTTACAGAAAAATACCTTATTAAAGATTATTACTAAATATTCTGTTTTTGATTCAAATAATACCTTGTTGATAATGAGACCCTATCAAATTGCAGCAACAGAACGTATTTTGTGGAAAATTAATTGTTCTTATCAATCTAAAATATGGAACAAACCTGAAGCAGGCGGTTATATTTGGCACACAACAGGTTCCGGCAAAACCCTAACAAGTTTTAAAACAGCAAGATTAGCTACGGAGTTAGATTTTATTGATAAAGTTTTGTTTGTTGTTGATAGAAAAGACCTTGATTATCAAACAATGAAAGAATATCAGCGTTTTTCGTCTAATAGCGTTAATGGATCTGAAAATACAGCAGGTTTAAAAAGAAATCTTCAAAATGATGATAACAAGATTATTGTCACGACTATCCAAAAGCTTAATAATTTAGTGAAATCTGATGATGATTTAGATATTTATCAAAAACAGGTCGTGTTTATTTTTGATGAATGCCACCGCTCCCAGTTTGGTGAAGCCCAAAAAAATCTCAAGAAAAAATTTAAAAAATTCTATCAGTTCGGATTTACTGGTACTCCGATATTCCCTGAAAATGCGTGTGGTTCGGACACTACGGCAAGTGTGTTTGGCCGTATGTTACATAGTTATGTTATAACTGATGCTATTCGTGATGAGAAAGTTTTAAAATTCAAAGTAGACTATAATGATGTTCGCCCTCAATTTAAAAATATTGAGAATGAACAAGATGAAAAGAAACTAACTGCCGCTGAAAATAAAACAGCTTTCTTGCATCCCAAACGCATTCAAGAAATTACCCAATATATATTGAATAATTTTAATAAAAAAACTCATAGATACCAAGTTGGAGCTAAGGGATTTAATGCAATGTTTGCTGTAAGTAGTGTTGATGCTGCAAAGTTGTATTATGAAACATTTAATAAATTACAGAAAGGTACTGAGAAACCTCTAAAAATAGCAACAATTTTCTCATTTGTGGCTAATGAAGAACAAAATGCTATTGGAGATATTCAAGATGAAAGTTTTGATGTATCAGCAATGAACAGTTCAGCTAAAGAATTTTTAAGTTTAGCTATAAACGACTATAATGATACTTTCAAAACCAATTTTAGCGTCGAAAGCAAAGAGTTTCAAAATTATTATCGCGATCTTTCAAATCGTGTTAAAAAACAAGAAATTGACTTATTGATTGTTGTTGGAATGTTTTTGACAGGTTTTGATGCTCCTGCATTGAATACGTTGTTTGTTGATAAAAATTTGCGTTATCATGGATTGATTCAGGCATATTCAAGAACTAACAGAATCTACGATAGCACAAAATCTTTTGGTAATATTGTTACATTTAGAAATTTGGAACAAGCAACCATAGATGCCATTAAATGTTTTGGAAAAGAAAATGATAGCAATCTGATTTTAGAAAAAAGCTATAAAGAATATATGGAAGGTTTTGAGGATATTTTAACAGGTAAATATCATAGAGGTTATATTGATATTGTTAATGAGCTACAACAAAAATATCCAGCTCCTGATGAAATAGTGAAAGAAAAAGATAAAAAAGACTTTTCTAAACTATTTGGAGAATATCTGCGGATTGAAAATATTTTGCAAAACTATGATGAATTCACTAATTTAAAGGAACTTCAGACAATTGATACTGAAAACATAAAAGCATTGGAAGAGTTCAAGAATAAATATTATGTAACAGATGAACAAATCCAAGATATGCAAAAAATTATGGTTCCGTCAGAAAGAGCTATTCAAGATTACAAATCTACATATAATGATATTTGCGATTGGCAACGTCAACAACGAATAAATAAAGAAACTGAAAAATCAAATATTGATTGGAGTGATGTCGTATTTGAGGTTGATTTGCTTAAATCGCAAGAAATTAATTTGGATTATATCTTGGAACTGATATTTGATAAGAATAAAAATACAAAAAATAAAGATACTTTGATTGAAGATGTAAGAAGATTAATTCGTTCAAGCTTGGAAAATAAAGCCAAAGAAAGCTTATTTGTTGAATTTATTAATCAAACAGATTTAGATGAAATAAACGATAAGCCGGCAATAATTGAGGCGTTCTTTGAGTTTGCTCGGAAAAAGCAAAAACAGGAAGCTGTAAACATTATAGAAGATGAGGGCTTGAATGAGATTGCCGCTAAACATTATATCAAGACATCTTTACGGCATGAGTATGCAAGTGAAAACGGAACAGAATTAAATGAAATCCTACCTAAAATGAGCCCATTAAACCCTAACTATTTAACAAAAAAGCAAACTGTTTTTGAAAAAATTTCAAAGTTTGTTGAAAAATATAAAGGGATAGGCGGCATAATATAGAGAAACGCCTTTAAACAATCTCTGTAAATTTGGGTTGGATATAAAAGAAAGAGGCAGCCGAAGCCACCCCTTAAAGTGATGTTATAATAATTATTCCTCGCTTTCCGTATTATCATTTGCAGGAACGGGTAAGGTGCTCACAATGTTCAGCATAAATTTCGGACATACATGCTCGCCAAGTACCTCGCGGATAAAATGTTCATCAGTACTGATTAGCTTATCGTTTTCCCAAGTCAGACCGTCAAAATCCTCCTTATCGGTTCCGAGAGCATTCAACGGCTCCAGAAAATCTGCCTCACATCCGATCAGAGCTAATATTTCGGCAATAGAAAGAACTCGGCTGTCAGAATAAGTACCATCGCTTAACGGACGTCCAAAGTGAACAGTTGCCAAACCTCCAATCTGACCGCTATTGCTAGTGATTGTGGGGGAAGGATATGCCGGGTTAATTCTAGTGTATCCTTTCTGAAATTGACCTTTGGCATTTGACTTATCTTTATTTTTAGGTTGAAACATAATCGAATTATCCCAAGCAGAACAACCAGTCGGAGTATGAGCCAAAAATTCAATTTCATGAGGTGTCAAATCCAACGCATAGTGCCATGGCAGATTTGAGCAAACTTGTCCGGCCTCAAGAGATGGAAGGAAGCCGATAGTCTCAAAAACAGTCGGACGGAATTTATGCTTCTTCGCAAATTTCCACGTCCCCAATTCCTTTTTGCAGGCGAGGATAATAGCGCGCTCGCGGTCTTCTGCCGTTTCATAATCGGCGGCAGATAAAATTCCAACTGTTACATTATAACCTAAATTTTCAAGCTCTCCGACAACATATTCCCCGATAGTTTTCTCGCCCAAAATTGACAGGGCTGCTTCCGGTCGACTAGCTAACCATTGCGGCACGTTTTCGATAAACACATAATCATGACCGACAACTCTTATAGCTTCCAGCATGTCCTCAAACAAAGCTGCACGGTGCGTTTTCCCTTTGTCTTTTGAGGTATTCATCAAACTCGCTTCTTGGCAGAGAGGAGAGGCTAAAAGGAGCTTGGCGCCATGTCTTTTGTTGGCCTCAATGATTTTATCGAAGGTGTCTTGCTCATCGATTCCGCCAATAATCGTTTCGCAGTCGGGATATAATCTGCGGTGAGCTTTTCCCCGCCGCGGCTCTTTTTCATTGGCAACCACAATTTTGATATTGGTAAACTTTTCCAACAAGCTGGTACCCACACCGATATTGCAAAACAGCGAACAGGCTTTTATTTCTTCAGCCGATTCAAATTTTTTAAATGTTGCTTCGAAATCCTCATCTTTGGCACGCCATTTCTTTAAGTCATAGCCAGTTTTTTCCGTTCCTGTACGGGCTTTTTGACAATCCCATGAGATAAAGCTAAAGCTCTGGTCGGAAGTTCCCCTCGTTCAAAGGCGGTTTTGATGGCTTCCCAGATGTTTTCTATAAAGAGTTTCTGAAAGTCTCGGCTCCTTCTAGCTCCAAGGCGTGGATATTTAGCCGCAATAGCATCTTTTTTGGTCGTTTTGCCGGCAGACTTTCCCTTTTCTTTCAAACCTTTGTTAGTTTCCATCTTGCGGATATCTTCCCCTATCAGGCATTCTCCCAAAAGCTGATAGGCAGGTTGAATCTGAAGGTTTTGAAAACGGATTAAATATTCCTCTTCGGATAATGGTGTCGATTTTAGAATTGCCAACTCCATCGAGATAGATTTGTTAATTTTCGCGAGGAACGTATCCAGTTGTGTGGGGTCTGTCGGCATTAACGGCAGGTTGTCATTCGCATGACTCTTTTTCAGCTTTTCCAGCTCGTCATCGGATAGATGTCTGTCTTCGAATATTTTTTTAAGGGACAAATTTTTCAGGCATTCTGGTAAGTCGAGATCATCCAGATTACCGATAACGTGGGGAGCGATTTTCTGCTCCGCAGCTGCTGTGCCTCTGTTCAAGAAAGTCTCGCAGCGGTTAAAGGCGGAAGCTAAAGCGGATCCCATTTGGGCGTGTTCGTATGAGTTTGTCATAAAGGTTCTCCTAACTTGGAAGTTAACCTATAGCTCTCAGGCTTGTCGGCCTTGCTATGCTTTTTTTATAGATTAGGAGATAAATAATTGCACGTATTCTTGGAAAAAGTCCGTTTTATTTTATATATTATTGTATATTATGCTTTTTTTCTACTTCTTACTCGCTTAATGTTTGGAGTATTTACTAAATATTTCATTTCAGGAATATAGTATTTTGGTGCTTTTTCCGCATAATCGATGTATAAACACTTTTTAAAAATATAATGATAGAAGGCATGTTTGCCGATTCTTAATAGCTTTATGGCTTCATTTCTCGTACACCATTGTTCTTTTCCTTCAAGCGTATAGTCAACACTGGGATATTTGTCAGTCTCTTTTTTATCTTTATAATGATGGTAAGCCTTTAAACAGTCATTAGCAGCCGTATTACTGTAATAATGATTTATCGTGGTAATTATAGTGTGTTCGGTTCCAAAACGATTTATTAAATTTATGGTAGTTTTATAATCTATACAAAAGATAGCAGCCAGATCTTGCAGAGTATAAACATATCCAAATTCAGTTTCTCTTTTTACTTTTAAATTTGGTCTTACCTGCCTTGCCTGTTCACCGGTTATTGGACGGGTTTCGATAAAATTGTCGTTAATAGTTTTGTTCGGATTATTTTTATTTATTGTTTGTAGTATGCTGTTATTTTTATAATCATATTGAGGTTTATATATTGAGTATAAGAAATCACAATAAGTTGATAACAATGCTTTTGTATTTTTGGTGCCTTTCCTGTCATATACGATATGTACGGCTAACTTTTTATTGTCTACAGCCGGAATAGTTTTGGGTAACTCAGATAATTTTACAATAACTTCAAGAGGTGCTGATGGAAAAGTATGTTCAGATTCCGGCTTATATGTGCTTTCATAAAGATAGAGGTTAATAAAATAAAGATATATAGAGAGAGTTTTAACAGTTGTTGAGATAAAAAAGTAATCGTTCCGGCCATCAAATAAGTATATTTTTACAATATCATCTGAAATAGCAGGGCTAGCACTATACAGAAAATCTGAAATTTTATCAAAATACTCCAATGCATGTATGATTGTCACTCTATCTACGTAATAATCTTTATTGCTAAGCTCATAATATTTGCTCAATAATGAAAGAATATTTTCAGAAAGACTATGCCAGTCATCACGCTCCATATAGAGCTTATTTATTGCAAAATTTTTTTTGTAAACAGAACTGATTCTTCCAATATATCTATCTGCCGTAGTTTCTTTGTACTTTTTTACTGTCAATAACCAGTTTTTAAAATCTCGTTTTAAGTCAGCCATTTTATAAAAACTCCCAAACTTATAATAGATTATCGGGATTTAAGAAAAAGTAAAACCGATTTTCTGATAAAAAGACATCAATGTCACTTAATCATATCAAGCAAAGTAACAAATGATAATCCCCAAAGGGAGGCTGGATTCACACCAAGTTAAGCTATTGAAAAAGAAAGAATCTCAAAGAAATTAGTTCGGATGAGCTTGAAAAAAGAGCCTCATTGGAAAAACAACATTCGAACTCAAAATTATTATTAAAAAACAAGGGCTTAAATCGAAATTTAAGCCCATTGCACGTGGTGGCTGGGGTGGCAGGATTCGAACCTACGAATGTCGGCACCAAAAGCCGATGCCTTACCACTTGGCGACACCCCATTCGTTTTCAGGAATATATGTAAAATAAAAAAAGTATAAAGGCAAGTATTTTTTCTTGTTTTTTGGTTTTGCTTGGAGTGGCAATGGAAAAACGGGGAGTTGGTGAACGGATTTGTTTAGCGATTGGTTTGATTTTTGGAAGGGATCGTATTATAATTATATTAATTGTTAAGTGTTTATAATTGTTTGGTAATGATTTGCTGGGGTATGAGATGTCGTGGAAAGAAAAGGCAAAGGAATTTTATCGTAAAGCCGCTTTTAAGATTGTGGAGTATGGCAGCCCGTTGCTTATGATGCTGCCCAGTTTCGGTTCAGCCAAAACGATGACAGGTTCAGATGCTGCCGATAGCCAGGGGATTCGTAAGACTGATCGTTATGAAACGCCGGTTTCTGCTGTTGTGGCGAATGACGCTAAAATTTACAGTCCCGATATATACCAGGATGTTCGTTTGCTTGATGAAGCTAAAGTCGCTGAAGCGATTGCTCAAATGAATTTTAAAGATGTGTTGGATAAGGGGTTGATTAGTTCGGAAGATATCAAGGCTTATCATTTTACGGCCGATGATTTTAAGCAAATGGCGCCGGGAGAACTTGGGCGAAAACTGGAAAAGGTATTTGCCTCCAAGAGTCTGGGGCGGCCTCGGGGGGATTGTCTGACCGGGGTACGGTCTGCGGTTGCCAAGGCTTGGCACTATGATATCTGGACACATTCGGGAAGAGCCTGCGAGTGGCCGGAGAGAGTGGCGGAAAGCGATATGCCGGTTGTTTTTCTCGGTGAAGTCAAGGTTAAAGAAGTAAACGGCGAATTGCAGGATTACGGCAATATTCGTCGTCAGGATCTTAAATTTGTACAATATGCGTTGGTGGGGATTGACGGCAACAAGTCAAAATCTGTCAATGCCCAGCCAGCCGGGCATATTACTTTTGTTCGGCCGGTTTATGATGAAAACGGTAAATTGCTTAAGAGCGATGGCTTGTGTGACGGCAGAGAAGATTTTACAAAAGTGGTGGATCAAAAAATCGGCGGCGGACAACGGCGCTATGGTAATAAGGCGGTGGTTATGGTTCCTAATGACAGCAAAATTTCCGAAGGGTTGGCGCAGTATATTACTGAGAAAGTAATGGAGCGTTATTCTAATGCTGTTGAGGTCTGCAAGCTGCTGGAGACAGAAGATAATACGCTTGAAAAATATTTGAAACCTGTTTATGGGCAGGTGCTGCCGGATTATGTTGCTTCCGTTCAGGCGCGAGCGTCCAGACGA
>CABUAQ010000070.1 GCA_902489575.1 uncultured bacterium | reverse complement strand
ACAAACTTTAAATTGTAAATTTATAAAAATATTTATATCTTTGAAATAAGTTTAGTTTATAATCAAATAAGAGGGATATAATATTGACACCGGAACAAATTGAGGTAAATAAAAATAAAAGTAATAACGTAAAAAAAAGAAAACGCAGAAACAATAGAAAAACAGAGTTTTATTATTCTTTTTTTACTGTTATTTTAATTTATTGTTTAATTCAAATCGGATATGGAGCAATATTGAATGTTAGTAAAATAGTTTCTTATCAGGGCAAGGTTGTTACTCTTGAGAATCTTTTAAAGCAAGCAAAATCAAGAAATGCTGACTTGAAATCTGAAAAGAAAGTAGTAACATCAGATAACAGTCTTGAAGGAATTGCCAGAAATAACCTTAAAATGGCAGGCGAAGATGAAGTTCTGATAATTATAAATAAAAAAGTTGAAGAACCAAAGAAGCAAAAGAAGAAATGGGAATTTAAAGGTTTTCCATTCTTTAGAAAAACGGAAAAACAAACAATACCTGCCGGAAAAATATACATTCCTCAAGAAGTTGTTGAAGAATAGAAACGGATAAAATTATGGAAAATACTCAAAGTCTGGAATATATAAAACAAGCTTTTGAACTCAAAGAGTTAAAGAGTTATAAACGTGCAATAGAAATGCTTTATAAAGCGTTAGAGCTTGAAAACGATAATATTGAAATTCTTTATCAAATTGGTGAATTATATTTTTTAATAAATAATTATACCCGTGCACTTCAATATTTAGAAAAGGCGCTTCAATTAGATAGCAGGCATGAATTAAGTTTACAACTGACAAGAATTATAAAACAGCGTTTGGGTGATTTGGACAGTGTGTTGAATATTAGTGAGAAACTTTTTAATAATGTACCAGGTTCACGTTATCTAAAAGACTTAATAAAAGTTTTAATTGATTTAAAATTATTTTGTGAAATTGATAAATATAAGAATTCAGAATATTTTAATTCTGAGGTAAAAATAGAATGTGCCAATGCGTTTTATTCTAATGGTGAAATTGATAAGGCAAAGGAATTTTTGGCTGAATGTGATAATAATGATGAAAAAGTTCTTTTGTTGGAAGGTAAAATTTTGTTTGACGGAGGAGATTTAGAAGGGGCAGAAGAAATTTTTTCACGTATTGGAAAAAATTCTCAAAATCCGGAGATATTAAATTATCTTGGCTTGTTTGATTTAGAGAACATGAATTTTATTGAAGCTATAAAATGTTTTTCTAAAGCTGTTAATATAGATAAATCGAACGCAAAGTATTATTACAATCTTGCTAATGCATATTTTTACAACGGTTGGATAGAAGAAGCCCAAAAGGCTTATTCAAAGGCACTTTATATAAGTCCTGATAATATAGATTACAGATATTCAATGGCATACTTGTATTTTGATAAAAAAGACTTTGCAAAAGCTCAAAAAGAAGTAGACGCAATTTTGGATATAAATCCTGATCACCCTCAATCAAAAGTTTTGAAAGCGTTGTTAGCAGCCCAAAATAAAGATTTTATTGGTGCTCAAAAAATTCTTGAAGATAATATTAAAAAAGGTTTTGACGATGATTTTACAAAGATTTCACTGAGTAGAATTTATACTGAATTAAATATTTTTAATAAAGCGGAGGAGCTTGTAAATAACGTTATCGGGCATAATCCTGACAATCTTAATTATTTAAGTGATTTAGCTGAAATTTATATAAAAGAAAAAAATTATGATAAAGCACTTGAATTTGCTGATAAGATTCTTGCAATAAATCCTAATTACATTTTAGGTAATATTCTTGGGGCAAAAACTGCATTATTAAAACAGGATTACGAATTAGCGAAGGATTATGCTCAAGAAGTCATAGCTCTTGATATAAATTGCGCGCAGGGGTATTATTATCTTGCACTTGTAAGAGAAAAAACAAATGATTTAGATGAAGCAATAGAATGTATGAAACGTGCTATTTTACATGATTTAAATAATCCTGAATATTATATTAGAATGAGTGAATTTTATGAAATAAAACAGGATTATAAAACAGCGCTGGAATATGCTTCAGAGGCAGCAAATATTGATAATTCAAATGAATATAAATTCAAATATTCTGAACTTGTTAAATTGTGTAGAAAAGTAAATAAATAATAAAATGATTCGAAAATTTTTGATTTTTAATAACATGTCAATATAATACTTATTATATTGATAAGCTAATCGGAGACAGAAAATGGAAGTAGGAAAATTTATAACAAAAACCCTTGCAGCTGTAGCTGTTGTGGTCGCAATAACAAGCAATTCCTTTGCAGTAAAAGTTGCGGAAACAACAGTTCCTCACCAGTATCCTGCAAAATATACTCCAGAATATATTAAACAAATTACACCGAGTTATAAAACTGTAGGGGATGATGAAGTGTTTTATGTAGCACTTGATATGCTTAAAGAAACGGAGGGTATGTTCTCAAGGAATGCAATTTTGGGTAACAACTTATCTGAAAGACCGATAAGAATTGAGTTTAGAGATCTTGGACAAATTAATCAGGAATATGCAACATTTGATGCTTTAGGTTGGAAAAAAGGTAAAAGACTTTTTATTTACATAAGCAACCGTCATAAAGATGCTCCTGCAGGTGCTATTGCCGCATTATTATCACATGAAGCACTCCATCAGGATGAATTTAATTCACTGGCAGAAGAAACTTATGCCTGGACAATGGAGGCTTTTGTTTGGGATGATATTTTAAAAATTTATCCTGAAAGTAACCAGACAGAACATCCGCTTGTAGTAAGAGAAAATAAGTTAAAACAACTTTTGGAAAAAGGTAATTACACGAATAAGTATATTAAAAAAGTTGTGATACAAAATGAAGGATACAAAAATCTTCCTTCATATTCTCCAGGATTTGAAAATTTATAAAGATTTTTGAATAAATACTTATGTTACTAAAAAAGTATATTGATTATGAAAAATCCTTGATGTTAAATAACAATATGAGAAGAAGGATCAAAGCAGTTATACTTTTTGTTGCATCGGTAATTACACTGTTTGGGATAAATTCCCTTTATCTGAACAATCATAATCCGATGCTGAATGTTGAACAGAAAAGTGTTGATACAACACAGGTGTCGCCTCAAAAACTCTTTGATAATGCCTGGCAGATAGTTAAAAATGAATATTATGATCCAAATTTTAACAAGCAATACTGGGTAAGATGGAAAACCAGATATAAAGGTAAAATTAAAACAGAAGCAGATGCTAAAGTTGCCATAGAAACAATGCTTGCATCATTGGATGATCCTTATTCGAGATTTTTGACAAAAGATGAATTTGCAGAACAGAATAATTCTATTACTGCAAAAATTTCAGGTATTGGAGTTAACATTATTAATGATTCAGGTAAAATAAAAATTATCAGTGTAATTGACGAAACTCCTGCACAATTTGCGGATCTCAAAGTTAATGATATTATCATGTCAATTGATGGTAAAAAAGTTAGCGGACTTTCGCTTGCAGAAGTATCTAATCTTGTTAAGGGTCCTATCAATACATTTGTAAGCATTGATGTTTTACGTAATAATGAACTTATAAAGAAAAAAATTATCAGAAAAGAATTTACGATAAAAACAGTTAAAAGTTCAATAGATAAAAATATTGGATATATCCAAATTTCCAGTTTTATCAGTAATTCTACTCCTAATGAGTTTTTGGAAGCTCTTGAAAACACTGACAATTCAAGGGGGCTTATTATTGATCTTCGTGGAAATACAGGCGGATTATTGCCAAACGCGGTCTTTGTAACAAATCTTTTTATACCAAAAGGTAAAATAGTCAGTATTGTTGGCAGAAACGGCTTTCATTATGATATTATGGCCCAAGATAACAATATAAATATCAATAAACCTGTGATTTTATTAGTAGATGGCGCAAGTGCTTCTGCAAGTGAGATTTTTTCAGGTGCGATGAAAGATTATCATCGAGCAAAGCTTATTGGAACAAAGACTTATGGCAAAGGTATGGTGCAAAAAATTATTCCTATGCCAAACCAAACAGGTTTGAATCTTACTATCGCAAAATATCTTACACCAAAGGGTAAAGATATAAATAAACTTGGTATTAATCCTGATATTGTACTTCCTTTAACAAAATCTGATATTTTGCAAAAGAGGGATGCACAGCTTGAAACAGCAAAAGATTTGATGGAAGATATGATAAGTTCAAGTTATTGACCTTGACATATTGATATGTCTTGCGTATATTTATAATACGAAGGGTGAGGCGACATGGCCAAGTGGTAAGGCAGAAGCCTGCAAAGCTTTTATTCCCCAGTTCGAATCTGGGTGTCGCCTTTTTTATTTTAATCCTGTTGGTATATTTATTATAGATGTATTGAGTTGTATTTTTGTATAATATTTCGGATTTACAGGGATTTATTGTTCAGCTGGGTTGTAATTTTATTTGTCATTGCAAAGGAGCAAAGTGACCGTGGCAATTCATACTAAAGTAAACAAAAAGAACTCTTTTTAAGAGTTCTTTTATCTACTACCTTACTAACCTTTTACCTTTTTAAATCTGCACATTTTTACTTTCGTATTCTATGCCCATTTCTCTCAACGTTTTTATAAAATTCTGCGCGCAAATTCGTTGAGCTTCAGGTGGTACAATTCTTAAGATTTCAACTGTTTTTGAAATAACAGGGTCTTTATCATACCAACGATTATTTGCGTTAACCGGTTTTACCATTGCGTAAAATTTATCAATAGTTTCTTTAGAAACTTTTTCTTCTATTTTTTGCAAAAATATTTCTGCTTGAGCTCTTAATTCTGTTTGATAATTTCTTAAAAGCTCAATAACTTCTAATAATAATGGGTCATGATCGTACCAACGCTTATAAGTAGGACTCATTATGTGTACCCTCCGCTAGGTTCATTTGGGAATCATCATTTCTTCGTTCTATTTTCCCTCCCAACAATCTTATCTTATTTTCAAAATTTTCGTATCCTCTATCTATATGATGTAGTTTTTCAACAATAGAATTACCCTCAGCCATCAATGCAGCAACAACAAGTGAGGCTCCGGCTCTTAGATCGCTTGCGGTAAGAGTAGCTCCGGAAAGCTTTTTAACACCTTTAACGATTGCATGATTTCTATCTTGATGGATATCAGCACCCATTCTATTCAAATCAGGAACCTGCATAAATCTATTTTCGTATAAACTTTCTGTGATAATTCCGACACCGTTTGCGGTTGTCAAAAGAGTCATTGCCATTGATTGTAAATCAGTAGGAAAACCGGGATATGGCTGAGTTACAAAATTTATTGAATTCAATCGGTTTTTACAACTGACTTCCATAGACGTAGGATCTAAAAGTTTAATATTTGCACCCATTTTCAATAATTTATCTGTGAAAAATGTTAAATGTGCAGGATAGATATTTTTTATAATACCTTTACCTTTAGTTGCAATGATTGCGGTCATAAAAGTTCCTGCCTCGATTCTATCAGGAATTGTTGTGTATTCAATCGGATGTAGATCTGTTTGTTTAACCCCATTAATTATAATTTCGGAGGTTCCGGCACCATTGATATCTGCCCCCATTGCATTTAAGAAGTTTGCTAAATCAACAATCTCAGGTTCTTGGGCTGCATTTTGAATTTTTGTAGAGCCTTCAGCTAATACAGATGCAAGCATAATATTTTCTGTTGCACCAACAGATGGTATATCTAAATAAACATCGGAACCAATAAGTTTGTTGGTTTTTGCATGAACATAACCATTTTCGATTTTGATTTTAGCACCGAGAGCTTCCAATCCTCTGATGTGGAAATCAACACGGCGTTCCCCTATTGCACATCCGCCAGGTAACGCAACCCTTGCTTCTTTACAGCGGGAAACAAGCGCACCCAAAACAATAAATGATGCTCTCATTTTGCTTACTAATTCATAACTTGCGGTTACATTAGTAATATCTGTTGCATCAATTGTCAAGGATTTTTCCTCTTTATCATAACTTGTTTTAGCACCAAGTTGAGCTATTACGTTGAGCATAATTTCAACGTCTGTCAAATCCGGTACATTATAAATCTTAGACTCACCTTTTGCTAAAATTGCCGCAGCCATAAGCTTTAATACTGAATTTTTTGCTCCGCCTATAGATACTTCACCTTTTAGAGGGGTTCCGCCTTTTATATAAAATCTTTCTACCAATTTAGCCTCCGAAAGAAATCTTTATCATATATTTCACTATATAATGTAAAGTTATTACCATATTACTTTTTCAATTAATTCTATTTCATATCCGTCAGGATCTTTAATAAACGCAATTTTTGTCCCTTTACCATTTAGGTCGAACGGTTCGTACAAATATTCGTAACCAAGATTGTTAAGCTTTTTGCTAAATTCGTCTAAAGATTCTACAGAAAATGCCAAATGACCAAAACCATTACCTAATTCATAACCGTTTTCAGGAGTTTCATCATTTGCAGTTAACTCTAATTGAGTTGTTCCGTCTTCATCATTTAAAAAGTAAAGCCAGCAATCCTCAAGTCTTTTCTTTTTATCAAGTTTCATATTTAAAAGTTCTGTATAGAAGTTAACACTTGCTTCAGGATCTTTTACTCTAATCATTGTGTGTAATAGTTTCATTGGTAACCCTCCTAGTCTGCGTTTAAATTATATCATAAAACTATCTGCATTTTGTAAAAAAGAATAAATTTATATTTACCTCTTGATTGCCACGGTCACTATGTTCCCTCGCAATGACAAATGTTTACCTCCCCCTTTGACAATATTTCTTGAAATTATATAATTTTTTTATGGCTAAGATTATTAAAGTATTAAAAGGAACAAAAGATATATTGCCACAGGACGTAAACATGTGGCATTTTATAGAAAAAAAAGCTTATGATGTATTTTCAAAATACGGGTTTAGGGAATTAAGAACCCCCATTATTGAAGTTACTGAGTTGTTTGCCCGTGGTGTTGGAGATACAACCGATATTGTAAATAAAGAAATGTATACTTTTGAAAAAAGTGACAGGTCAATAACATTGCGACCTGAAAATACTGCAGGTGTTGTTCGTTCTTATATTGAAAACGGTATGTCAAGGTTATCTGCTCCGGTAAAACTCTGGTATCACGGTCCGATGTTTAGGTATGAAAGACCTCAGGCCGGACGTCAAAGACAGTTCCATCAGGTCGGGGTGGAAATGTTTGGAATTAAGCAGCCTACAGCAGATGCAGAAGTAATTTTGGCAGCGGTTAATTATTTGAAGGCAATCGGATTAAATGATTTGGATGTTGAGATAAATTCTCTAGGCTGTCCGAAATGTCGTGAAGAATTTAAAACAAGATTAAAAGCTGTTTTGCAGCCTTATTTCAATGATTTATGCGAAGATTGCCAGACAAGATATGAGAAAAATCCTCTAAGATTGCTTGATTGTAAAGTTGAATCTTGTAAGGAAATTTTTGAAAAACCTGAAGTTCAAGAAGTTATCAATTCGGATTTTATTTGCGAAGAGTGTGCTGAACATTATACAGAATTGAAATTGTATTTGGATAAAATGGGTGTACGATATTCTGAAAATAAATTGTTGGTAAGAGGGCTAGATTACTACAACAGAACTGTTTTTGAGATAAAATCAAATAATTTGGGTTCTCAAAACGCTGTTTGCGGCGGCGGAAGATACGATAGTCTGGTCGAACAGCTTGGCGGAGAACCAACACCTGCTGTGGGTTTTGCAATGGGTATGGAAAGATTGATTTCTCTTTTAACTCCAAAAGAAGCGAAAAAGCTTAATGGTTATGTTGTTTCAAATTTTCCTGTTGATGCTTTTGTTTTAACTGAAGAATTAAGACATCAGGGATTGAGTGTTGAATTTGATTTAACTAATAAGAAATTTACTAAACAATTAGAAAAAGCCTCAAAAATTGCAAAATATGCCATAATATTAGGTGAAGATGAAATTTTAAAGCATCAGGTGTCTATCAAGAATTTGGAAAGCGGTAAACAAATCACCGTTGACCGTGCAAATTGTGTCAAGATGCTTGATTTATCGAATTAGTACTATTAATTATTTCACGTTTTGGGATTTGTATTTGAAAATATTTATTTTCCCGAACAAAAAAATGTATCTGCTTTTTATGCTTTCTTTTATTGTGAACAAAGTCTTTCCGAATATTTTAAATCTATATGTTTCAGCTTTATAAAGTCCGTCCGGAACATTTATTCCCTGATCTTTTATAAATTGCAGAACTTGTTGCCTTACAAGGATATAATGCTCATCCTGGATTTTGTTTAATCCTTTTTTAACAATAGATTTAGGGTTAACAAAATATCTATAGTATGTATTTGGAACGGTTACCAATTTTTTTGAAAAATGCAGGGAACGAGCAGTAAAATCTCTATCTTCATAATACATACCTGTGACAAACTTTAAATTTATTGATTTTAAAAATTCTGTTTTATAAATTTTATTCCAGATACAACCTTCTCTGTAGGTTTTGCAGATAAGATACTTTTCCTCTGTTGTCTGGTAAACCTTTTCTTCTTTTAAGTTTAGACGTTTTTTCTTTTTTCTTGGATGTTCTCTTATAAAGTCCGCAACTGCAATTTCACAATCATATTTTTTTGCAGTGTCATAAAGTTTTTCAAAAAAGTCTAAATCAACCCAGTCATCTGAATCAACAAAACCGATATATTCACCTTTTGCTATATCCATACCGTTATTTCTGGCAGCCGATAATCCTGCATTTTCCTGATTTAATACGACAATTCGTTTGTCTTTTTGTGCATATTTTTCTAGAATTTCAGCCGAAGAATCTTTTGAACCATCGTTAACACATATAATTTCAATATCTTTTAATGTTTGATTAATTAAATTATCAAGACATTTTGATAAATATTTTTCCACATTATAAACGGGAACTATTATTGATACTTTTGGCATTTGTTTTTTATCCTTCCATTGTGAAAATTGTAGTTCAAAAATCAATTATCCTGCACTTTTTTTATATCCAAATTTGCAGGAAGATGATTATCTACTTTTTGTTGAAGTTTTTTATAATTATTATAAATTTTCTTTTTAAGAGTTGTAGAACTTACACCATCTCCATATGGAAAATATACAACATCGACCCCCTGCTTTTTCAAATAATCATATTTTCCTGCCCAATCATCTCCTACAACAAATATATCAAAATGTAATTTATCAACTTTATCGGTGTGATCAAGTGATTTTTGAGGTATAACAATATCGGGACCTTTAATAGCTTTCATCAAAGCAATTCTTTCTTCAAAAGGAATAATCGGTTGAGATTTATATGATGCAACAAGCTCATCTGTATTAACACCGACAATTAAAATATCTCCAAGCGCCCTTGCATATTCAATCATTTTTAAATGATTAAAATGCAGCATGTCAAATGTGCCTGATGTATAAACTACAGTTTTATTCCCAATCATTTACCCTAACTCCTTTAAAGTTTCTTTCATTGCCGATAAAAATCTTTCAATATGCTGTTCTGTTACTGCACCAAAATTACCTACTCTAAAAAGTTTAGTTTTCAAATCTCCACCTGAAGGAGCTATTTCAATATTGTGTTTTTCTCTCATTATTCTAACAATTTCAGATGCATCATATTTATTTGTCAAAATTCCCGTTACGCAATTTGCAGGATATTTCGCAAGAACTTCAAAACCTAAACTTTTTAATCCTTCCCTTATTAAATTTGTCAAACGATAATACCTTTTTCTATAAGATTCTAAACCTTCTTCTTTTATTTTTGCCAAACGGCAATCAAGCTGGTTTAGCAAGCTGACAGCAGGTGTAAACGGCGTTTGATTACGTTTCCAGTTCGCAATATGATCAAAAATATCAAAATAAAAAGTTCTTAAATCAGCATTTTCTGCAAATTTCAAAGCCTTATCACTTATTGACATAAAACCTAATCCAGGAGGAATTGCCATTGCTTTTTGAGAACTTGAAACAGCTACATCTACAAACCAATCATCTGTTTGCATTGGTTCAACTATTAAACCTGAAACACAATCAACTACAAAAATTGTATCAGGATAATTTTTTACAATTTCTCCAATGGATTTGATATCTGTTAATGCACCGGAAGATGTTTCATCCAAAGTTGCAAATACTGCTTTTATATTTTCGTGTTTATCTAATTCTTGACGTACTAACTCCGGTTTAACACTATCTCCAAATTCTACTTTGATTTCAACAGTTTCTATTTGATGGCGTTGACAAAGTTTTCCCCACCTGTTACCAAAAGAACCGCCGTTTATATATAGAGCTTTATCGCCTCTTGATAGAACATTTGTTACCGCAGCTTCCATTGCTCCTGTACCTGATGAAGCGAAAAATACTACAGGGTTTTTTGTTTGGAAAACGTATTGAAGATTTTCAAATATTCTTTGAAGTTTTTCTGAATAATCAAGGGTTCTCATATAAACCTGCGGTTCAGCTCCAAGTTGCAAAATATCTTCTTCTATTTCTGTCGGTCCTAATACCATTAATAATTTTTTATTCATATTTTTCACCTATAAATTTATCCAAATCGGATTCCAATTTTGTATCATTAAAACTAGTATGAGTTGGAAAACAATCATTAGGAATACTCATGTAATCCCCAAAAGTTTGCTTCAAAACAAACTCTGAATCATTAGGACAAGGGAATTCCGTATTTTCAAACATAATTTTTTTCAGAGGGAAAATTTTATCATAGTCGAAAAAATAATTATCATAACCGTGATTATAATCAATTCCGTAAAATATTGATGGTTCTGATTTTTTATCTCCAATATTGTTGTTTAAAATTTCAGTATCCCTTACTTTGAAAAACCTTTGACGCATTTTTTCCGG
>CABUAQ010000069.1 GCA_902489575.1 uncultured bacterium | reverse complement strand
AATGCATTTTCGTTGCAATAGAAAATTGGTGATTGAAATCTTGCTCCTCCGGCAACTTCAAAGTGTCTAATCCCGGCATCTACTGCTGATTTTAATGCAGGAATGAAGTCATCGACAAATACTCTAGCCCCGTAAACTGATTGGAAACCATCTCTAAAAGATGTATCCATAACTTTAATAAGTTTCTTTCCCATAGATTTTTATCCTTTCTTATGTAACTAACTTTTTTTTGCCATAATTACAGCTAACGCAACAGCAATAGCTTCATCTACATTGGATGAAACCTTTTTGGCTGTTGATTTAACTTCTTCAACAGCTTCCGGAAATAATTTGTTAAGGTAAGTTACTACCTGTTTTAATATTCCCATAGCCACTATTAAAATTGTTAAAAAGCATAGTACAAAGCCCATGCCCATACCGAGTAATACTAACCCGTTTTCTAAGTTTCCTAGATTCATAAAATATCTCCTATTGTAAGTACTGATTTTTTATTATTCTGTTTTAAAAGTATAAGCTCACCTTTATCATTTATTGCATCCGCAATTCCATGTTCTGTTTTGTCAAATACCATGACGCTTATACTTTTTCCTAAAAAACAATTTCTTTTTATATAATCTTCTTTTATATATTCAAACCCGTTATCAAGGAATTTCTTATAATTGTTGAAAAACTCTTCGGTTAATTGACTCCTAAATTCGGTTACATCTATGTTTTTATTAAGTTCAATATTTAAAGATGCAGCAACTTTATTTTGGATTTCATCTAACTGTTTTTGAGTTGAATTAAGATTAACACCTATTCCTACCACAATACCTTTAAGTTTTTGACCTTGTACTATTGTTTCAGATAGTATTCCTGCAATTTTTTTCCCGTTAATCAATACATCATTCGGCCATTTGATTTGGGGTTTTACACCGTATCGTTCCAAAACCTTTGAGAGGGTAACCGAAAAATATTGAGTAATATTGGAATAGCTTTCGATAAAGGTTTCAGAAGGCTTGAGTACAATTGTCATAAACAAATTACCTTCACCTAAATCTATCCAGGTACGATTCAGCCTCCCGCGTCCTGAAGTTTGTCGTCTGGCATGAATTACAGTACCATCTGCAAGCTTATCAATGTTTTGCTTTGCATAGGTATTTGTTGAATCGACCTCTTCTAATCCTATTATTTCCATTTTCTCCCCTGACGGATTATACACGTGTGCTATTATTATATAACAAACAAAAAAATGTTTGCTAATTTTTTTTTTCGGTGTACCATGAGTTTTGCGAAGGGAGAAATATGGAACATTGGCTTTATACAGTGAACATTTTAGGTCATGGTGTATCATTTAATATGGATACTCTTATCACCATGTGGTTATCAATGTTACTGTTGATAATTTTTGCTTTTGTATCTACAAGAAACTTACAATTCGTACCCGGGAAACTGCAATTATTCAGCGAAAATGTTGTCAGGTATTTTAATAGTATTGCAAAATCAAGTATGGGTAATGATGAGGCTCAAAAGCATATAGCAATTGTTTTGACATTGTTTATGTTTATTTTGACTGCCAATCTTGTCGGACAGCTTCCTTGGAAGCTTGTACATCTTTCAAGCGGAGAGTTAGCTTCTCCTAACAATGATATTAATATGACTGCTGCTATGGCGGTTGTTGTTTCGATATATTATATATTTTATGGGGTTAAGCGTAATGGCTTTAAGTTCTTTTTTAAAGGCTTTTCAATTGAAGGAATTATTATTACCTTAGTTGATACTTTAGAATTGTTTGTTAGGCCATTTTCTCTAGCACTGCGGCTTTTTGCAAATATTTTTGCAGGAGAGGTGCTTGTTGCAACAGTTGTAAGTCTGGTTGCGGTAGTTGTTCCGCTTCCGTTTATGCTTTTTGAACTTTTTGTTGCGCTAATTCAGGCGCTGGTGTTTACGCTTTTATCAACTACATATATTTCATTGGCAATAAAAGAAGAGTAATATAAAAAGGAGGATTTTATGACAATTGAACAAACTTTAGACTTGGCAAAATTGGGTGCAGGTATTGCAATCGGTTTTGGGGCAATAGGCGGAGGTTTAGGTCTGGGTATTGCAACTAAAGGTGTTTTGGATGCAATTGCACGTCAGCCGGAAATTAAGGATGAAGCTTTTAAAAACTTTATTCTTGGCGCTGGTTTAGCTGAAGCTACTTCAATTTATGCTTTGCTTGTTGCTCTGTTGTTAATCTTTGTTAAATAAAAGGAATACAGATGTTCGAATTCAATGCTACATTTTTAATTGCTATGTTGAGTTTTGTCGTGTTCATTTTGGTAATGAATGCTATTTTCTACAGACCAATTTTGGAAATAATAAGAAAAAGAGAAGAGTATATCAGTTCAAATTATGAAGAATCTGACAGGCTCAGAAAATCTGCACAAGATATAAAAACTTCTTGCAAAACTCGTATTGAAAAGACTCAGGACAAATGCAGGCATGAATTCAAAAATGTTGTAGAAATGGTTCAGACTGATGCTGCTCAAAAGGTAAAAGCTGCAAGAGAAAAGTCAAAACTTGCTATTCAAACTCAAAAGGATATTTTAACAAAAGAGGAAGAAAATCTTAAAAACGAGCTTAAGTCGGTTGTTGTAAAAGATTTGGCATCTTTAATTGTTTCTAAACTTTTAAGTCAGGATATAAAGGTCGATAATTTTGACTGTGAGCCAATAAATAAGGTTATGGATTAATTATGTATGATGTTGTTTCAATATTAAAGTATATAGCTACTTCTAACGTTATTAACTTTATAATAATGCTGTTTATATTGGGTTGGATTATAAGAAAATTTAGCATTGTGAGTATGTTTGATAAAGGAATTTCTGCGGTTGAAGCGGGTATAATAAAGTCTGATGAAGAAAAGCAGATGTCACAAACTGAGCTTCGTTCAGCTAAAGCGGTTTTAGAGTCTTTGCCAAACGAGGTTCAATTGATAAAAAAAACTAATGCTTCAAAAATAGATGCCTTCAGAAACAGAATTGAAGAATCTACGCATAAGACAGTTTTTGACATCGAGCAAAATATCGGAAGGGCTGTTTCAATAGAGGAGAAGAACCTGTCAAATCTTTTGATTGAAAAAACTTCAAGAGCTTCCTTAGAACTTGCGAAACAACATATAAACAGGATGTTATCCGAAAATCCGGATTTACATAATAAATTCATTTCAGACAGTTTAGATGAACTTGACAGGATGAAATTGTAATGACAGAAACTCGTGTATCTATTATTTCAAAAAATTATGCTAAGGCGCTGCTTGATATCGCAAAGGAAACAAATTCATATGATTATATTAACTCCCAGCTTGCAGAGCTTGATGAGGTTTTAAATTTATCTGAAGATTTGAGAATTGTTATGGCTAATTCTTCAATATCAGCTTTTTCAAAATCTGAAATCCTGAATTCTGTTTTTGGCGGGAAAATTGATGAAAAGCTTTTACGATTTTTGAAAGTTTTGATTGAAAAGAATCGCTTTGGCGAGTTTGAATCAATTAAGCAGGCGTATTGTGATATGGTTGAAAAACTTTCAAATAAGAAAACGGTAGAAGTGTTTTCAGCTGTTAAATTAAATTTTGAAAATAAGTCAAATATTTTATTCAAACTGGAGCGTAAATTAAATTGTGAAGTTACACCGGTTTGGGAAATTGATGAATCGCTTATTGCAGGGCTTGCATTCAAGTATGATGATTGTGTCATTGATATGAGTCTTCGTGCAAAGTTGGAAAGTTTAAGTAAAGGCATAACCAGGTAAGGGGGCATTATGGTGTTAATACAACCTGAGGAAATCAGTTCAATTATAAAAAGTAAAATTGATAATTATGAGCTTCAAACAGAAGTTTCAAATACCGGTACTGTTTTGGAAATTGGAGATGGTATTGCCAGAGTTTACGGACTTCGCAATGTGATGGCAAACGAACTTGTTCAGTTTCAAGATGGTGTCGGAACTTTGGGAATTGCAATGAACCTCGATGAGGATAATGTTGGGGTAGTAATTCTTGGTGAGTATTTAAAAATTAAAGAAGGTACAGTAGTTAAAACAACAGGTCGAATAGCGTCTGTTCCTGTTGGTGATGGGTTAATTGGCAGAATTATTGATCCGACAGGTAAACCGCTGGATGGTAAGGGTGAGTATACGTATTCAAAAACAAGACCAATTGAGCGTGTTGCTCCGGGTATTGTAACAAGAAAATCTGTTCATGAACCTCTACAAACAGGGTTAACAGCTATTGATGCCCTTACTCCGATAGGCCGCGGGCAAAGAGAATTGATTATTGGAGACAGGCAAACAGGAAAAACTGCTATTGCAATTGATACTATTATTAACCAGAAAGGTAAAGACGTTATTTGTATTTATGTTGCAATTGGTCAAAAAGCTTCTACTGTTGCCCAATTGGCTAAAACTTTGGAAGAAAAAGGTGCAATGGAATATTCAATTATTGTATCTTCGACTGCTAATGAATCAGCCCCGCTTCAATATATTGCTCCTTTTGCGGGTGTAGCTATCGGGGAAGAGTTTATGGAACAGGGTAAATCAGTACTTATTGTGTATGATGATTTATCAAAGCACGCTCAGGCTTATCGTGCTATGAGTTTACTTTTGAAAAGACCACCAGGACGTGAAGCTTATCCGGGAGATGTTTTCTATCTTCATTCCAGATTATTGGAAAGAGCAGTTAAATTGAATGATGAATTGGGTGGCGGAAGTATTACTGCTTTGCCGATTATTGAAACTCAAGCAGGTGATGTTTCTGCTTACATACCAACAAACGTTATTTCAATTACAGACGGTCAGATTTTCCTGGAAAGTAATGCTTTTAACGCAGGTATAAGACCGGCTATTAATGCGGGTATATCAGTATCCCGTGTTGGTGGAGCCGCTCAAACTAAGGCAATTAAGCAGGTTGCCGGGAAATTGCGTCTGGATTTAGCTCAGTATCGTGAATTGGAAGCGTTTGCTCAGTTTGCTTCAGATCTTGATCCTTCTACTAAAAAGCAGCTTCTCAGGGGTCAAAAACTTACTGAAGTTTTGAAACAGCCTCAGTATAATCCTTTAAGTGTGGCAGAACAGGTTTCTGTATTATTTGCAGCTAATGAAGGTGTTTTAGATGATGTAGATAATATTAAAATTTCTAAGTTTAAAAAAGAGTGGTTTGTATACTTCAATGCAAATTTTGCAGATCTTTCCCAACGGTTAAATGATGGTTCTGCTTTATCCGATGATGATAAAAAAGAACTTATTGATGGCTTAAATACATTCAAAAGCACATTTTAGAGCTTAAGGATAAAAGTTATATATGGCTAATTTAAAAGATATAAAAATAAGAATACAAAGTGTAGAAAGTACAAAAAAAATAACCCGTGCAATGAAGATGGTCGCGGCAGCTAAGGTTAAAAAATCTGAAACTGCTGTAAAATCTGCACGTCCTTATACCCGGGAGCTTGTTTTGATGTTTCAAAAATTATTAAATTCAGTTGATGAGTTTAGTAAAGAAACCTTGCGGATTAAGCATGCTATTGATGATTATCCTGACCTATTAAAGGTGCGGGAAGTTAAAAATGTAGGTATGCTTGTTATGACTTCAAATAAAGGCTTAGCAGGAGCGTATAATGCTAATGTCGTTCGTGACGCTCTGAGAAGGATAAGTGATTATAAGAAGTGTGGTATAGGGGTAAAACTTTTTATAGCCGGTCAAAAAGGAATTTCTGCTTTGAGGAAAAAGTGCCAGCTTTTGGGTTGCCCGATTGTTGAGGAGTATTATTCAGCAGTGGATTCACCTTCTCCAATTGAAGCTCGTAATATTGCAGAAGATATGGCGGAATTTTTTGTAGACGGACGTATTGATAAAATAGAGATAGTTACAACCCGTTTTAAAAACATGATGAGCTACTTTGTTGAAGATTGGCAAGTTTTGCCGGTTGTCGGTGTTTTGGATTATAAAGAGAGAATTTCGGATGATGTTTTGGATCCTTTGATGGAATTTTTTCCGGATAAACATCATATTTTGCAAAAAATTGTTCCGATGTATATGACAAATATATTTTATCAGGCTTTATTGGAAGCTCAGGCAAGCGAATTGGCCTCCAGAATGACTGCAATGTCTGCAGCTACAACTAATGCGGAGAAGATGATTAGGGAATTGTCTGTTGAATATAATAAAACTCGTCAATTTGCTATAACCCAGGAGATTATTGAGGTGGTGTCGGGTTCTAATTCCCAAATAAGTTAAGTACCAGTCTATTCTTTTACGTTGAACAACGTGTCTATTGTGACACCGAGGGCTTGTGCGATATTGGCAATAACAAGAATTGTCGGACAAACTTTAGCATTTTCTATCCTGTATAGGTGTTGTGGAGTTATGTCAGCTTTTTCGGCAAGCAATTCTTGTGATAAATGTTTCCTCGCTCTTTCTACCCGAATGTTTTCTGCCAGTTTATTTAATAAGGTTTCTTTGTTAAACATTCCTTTAGTTTATCAAACTTGACAATTTATTATTACAATCTATAATTTAATATATGAACATATATGTTTATATATTAAATTTTAATTGTGTAATATAGCAGCTAGTTGGAGGGGATAATGCAAAATGGAGTTAAGCAGGGGTTTACTTTAGCAGAGGTTTTGATTACTCTCGGGGTTATCGGGGTAGTGTCTGCAATAACAATCCCAATGTTAGTCAGTCATTATAATAAATATATTACTGAAACTCGTCTTGAAGCTGTTTATTCTACAATTCTGCAGGGTTTTAGGATGGCAGAGGCCAATGAATCAGCACTTTTAGATTCTAAAACCGATGATGCAGATGTAAATGGTTACTCTAAGGCCCGTTCAAAAGCTGTTTTTGAGCAAATTTTTATGCCTGTTTTTACAGGCTGCAGCGAATATCCGGAAACGAATGTATTGAAACATCTATATTCATATGATGGAACCGTTCGCCTTACAAATCTGGGATTTTATAGTGTTTATTATGTATTAAATAATGGCACATTGTTGGGGTTTACTCGTGCAGGTAATTATGATGGTATGATATTTAATGTATACATAAATCCTAATAAGAAGAGATTATTGTTAGGAAAAGATGTTTTTCAATTTCTATTCAGAGCTGATGGAAATGGCGGGTATGAATATTCACCCTTATGGGGTACTACCTATAATAATCCGGCAGGACGTTTAAAGTTAATAGAGTACTGTAAATCAACAGTAACTCACCCTGCATATGCTTCTCAACCACATGCGTTTTGTACTGAACTAATAGTTCGAAATAATTTTCATATTCCTAGTGACTATCCTGTACATTTTTAAAAATTTTATTAGCTATCCAGAGCGGTTGCAAAATATTTTTGGTTATTGTTTAAAAATGCAATATTTTCCGGTGTTAGCATGCTGTCTGCGCCTGAATTTAATTTAGAAGTCATCGCAGGTTGCTGTGATTTAGCTTGATTTGTATTTTGGCCCTGTTCACTTACAGCAGCTTCTTTTTTTGCTTGTTTTTCCATGCGTTTATTTGTTAGGTAAATATTTAGTTTTGGTATGCCTCTACCAAGAATCAATGCGGAATATGCATAACCTGCAATTTGAGCAATCGATAACACTCTTAATTGTTTTCTTGCTGCACTGTTTTTAGGCAGAGCACTAACCATTTCTTTATAGCTTAGAGCTTTCCCGTCTTTAAATACTTTATTGCCAAGTGCAGAATGCAATATTTCATCTCTTGATTTTAGTACGGAATTAGTTATCCATTTAATTACGCCTTGCCCATCTTTTTTAATTAGAGACTTATCAAGCCATTGAGCGACTAATTTTTGTACAAAGTTCCCGAGAATAAGCCAATTGGCAAAGCCCAGTGTATCTTTTATAGAACATTCTGCAAGTTCATTATCGTTACGTGATGACATAAATCTTGATATAATTGTGATGCCATAAATAAACTTGAATTGTTTTAAAGTCGGTGTGAAACCTTTAAATTGCAGGTCTTTTACTAAGTTCTTAGGATTTCCTATAGTTGCAAGCACACCTGCTCCAAATAAGGCGGCAACAAGTGATTTTTTAATTTTAAATTTTGTTGAATTATCTTCTTTACCGCCGCCTACAAAACCGCTTTTACCTGTCTTCTTTTTAGTCAGGTACATATTTAACGGTTGTGCTGAAATCCCCACTGCTGAAGCCATACCTATACCAATCAATGAACGTTTTACGTTCATTGATTTTAACGCCTGTATAAATGCGTTTTCTGCAATGCTGCCGGATTTTGTAAATGCTTCTTTTACGCTGTCTTTATTGAATACCTTTCCAAGTTTGAATGTGTTTTCAATAATGTAATCTGCCGTATATCTTGAAGAATGTGTCTTTTCACCTTCCTTGGCTATTATGCGGAAATTGTTTTCTGCTCCTGTTGAAGATATAAGAATGTTTTTAGCTGTGTTAAATTCAGCTTTGTTCATATCTTTAGATGTTGATTTAATTTCTTTTTCTAATATGTTGGCAGCTTTTTCAACATCGGTTTCTTTTAATTTTACCCATTTACCGTTTTCTGTCGGGCTTAGAGCTTCATATTGCCTGAATGTTTCTCTCAGATATTCTCTAAGCGGATTGGTACTAAGATTATCTTTTGCTGCTTTTAATTTTGCGTCCCAAATTGCGCCTTGCATATCAAGTGTTTCAGCATCAGCAAATATTGAATGTGCTTTTACATCGTTATTGCCAAATTTGTAAGCTCCGTTAATTCCTGAGGCTAAGGCAAGTCCTGCAAGTGTCCCGTATACCCCTACCATTGAATGGTTGGCTGTTCCCATTCCTTCACGGCGGGCTGTTTCAATACCTGCTTCCGGTCCTCTGCTAAAATCTGTCAGAGTTCTTGGCAAAACCATACAAAATAAGTCGACAGCATTCGCACCCCAGGCTTGATTTGTATCTAGAAATCTTAAAAACATATCAAAACCGCCAGTGAAACTCGGTATGTTCTGATAACCTGACTTGTTATTTTGTGTGAACCCTTTATTTTCGTTTCGCTGTTGTATTTGTCTGATATTTAATTGTTTATATTGATCTACTTTCATTTCGGTAATGCTTTCTAAATTATTATATACTAACTAAAAAAGGATTTAAATGCAGTAGAATCATTTTTTATGAAACTCTGCGAGAATGTCTTAGAACCGGTCATTCCGGGTGTCGAGTTTAACTCCGGAATTTTCGTTGTTTCTGAGTATGTGCCGTTTTGCAGGGCATTCCGGTTTTTTACCTGTTCCATTTGTTTTTTCTTGTTAACTTGTGTTCGTGTGTATATAGGGATAAATACGCCAAGTGAAATCAGGGAGAATGCCAAATTACCAAGCTGACATAGTGCTCTCAGATTTTTAGCCTTAGCTCTTAAAGCTTTATCTGCTATTGCACCTAGTTCATCTGTTGATTTCATTTTTGTATGTTTTGCCCAATTCCAGAATTTCCGGAATGCATTTGAGCCGTCTTTTGTATAAAGCTTGTTTACTAATTTAATACCGTCTTTGTTATGGTTTTCAAGGTAAGTTGCAATACCTTTGGCCGCATAATCTCCTAAGAAATAGAAACTTGAGAATGTCGCAATATCACGAATAGTACTTTCTGTAAGTTCGTTTGAGTCTTCTGCTGCAGCAAGTCTGCTGGAAAATGTTGCTGCTGAAATTATTCGGGCCTGGTCCATTGTTGGGAAGATGTTTTTGAACTGAAACATTTTAAGACTTGGTCTGTCCATAAGCATTGAAAGTCCTGCAACCCCCCACATTAACGGCACGGCAAAGAATTTTTGTGCTGTTAATTTATTTTTTTCTTCTGGTGTTAAAATTCTTTCCTCGTCATCATTATAGATTGGTGCACCTTTTTTCCCCGCCATTTTGTGGGTAATCCATCTGTTAATCGGCTGGGCAGCTATAGCTAACGGTATAACTATTCCCAAGCCTGCTAAACTTTTTGCGTTAACCAATTTTTTAGCTTTTGCAAAATATGGGTTTAAGTTATTTAGTTCTTTTGCGGCTGAAGTGTTGTCTTGAATTAAACCTTCTTTTATTGCCCCGTGAAGGATTTCTCCTGCACTATCGCAAAGGTGTGACAGGCTGCTTGAGAAGAATTTTTCACCCCCGTTAAATCTAATGTTTTCAGAAATTCCGCTCTTGTTTACCATATATTTGTATAGAATATTTGTGAATCCTTTTTCAGGATTTTCGCTTATAATGTCTTGTGTCATTTTGCGCAAGGCTGTATCGTATTCTTTATCATTAGCAAATATATGTTTAAATTTTTTAAGACCGTCTTTTGTCCGTATGTCGCCATCAACACCTTCAATATCATCAAACATTGTCCTTAAAGTAGAGTATATTTTTTCTTCTTTGCTATTACCTTTTGCTTTTTGATAATATGTTTGAACTTGGTTGATAGTATCTTCGTTAGCCCAGCTTTTTGTTAGGTTAGAGTTGCTAAATTTACCCATTATAGGTTTCTGAAGCAGTTTTGCAGCTCCATACACAACATAGCTCGGGATTATACAATTTATCAGGAGTCCGGATCCTTCACGTCTCAAAGCTTCAAATCCACCAAGAATATTTAGTTTCCGTTCGGTTTTATTCCCGTTTTCATCTTTTTGTTTTGAGCCAATGAATGTTTCAAAAAATGTTCTAGGAATAATGGCAGTTGCAAGATCCAAAACAGCAACGTTAATCATTGGCTTTTCTTCGCACTTTTGTATACCTTTAAGCGCTAATTCCCCAAGCCCTGTGAATTGCGGCTGCCCCATTTTTTTTGCACTGACATATCTGCTGCCCGGGGTCTTATATTTGCTATTTACACTACCTAATTCAACTTTATTTATCATAATATATTGTTTTTATGCCGAACGCACCTTCATTATAACCAAGACACATGTTATTGAAAAGTGCTCAAGAAAAAAAATTGCCCTGTTATGTTAAAATGTAAAATTAATGTAAAGATGACTTTTTGTATAATTTTATAAAAATAC
>CABUAQ010000068.1 GCA_902489575.1 uncultured bacterium | reverse complement strand
CTAACTTATTCTTAATCCTTTTACTTTATAAATACTACTTTAGAATATTTTTAAAAAGAATAGTCAAGTGGCTATTTTTTACAAGAGAGATTATTACAAATTGTTTATAAACTTGAATGGTGTAAATGCTCTTAATATTTCTTATTTATAACTTGAATTGGGCGTTTGAAATTTTATAATTTTATTGTGTTAGAAAATTTTAAATGTAAATTACCCGAACGGGTAATTATTTTGAGAGAATTGTGTTGGAATTAAGAGATAAAGAATTAATAGATTTTCCTGTAGATATAGTATATTTGTGGTGTGATTCTTCTGATAAGAATTGGCTTGATAAAAAAAATACCGAATTAAATAGGTGTGGTATAAAATTTGATAATGATGCTGTTTCCAGTTGTAGATTTTTAGATAATGAAGAACTTAAATATTCTTTGAGGTCTTTAGAAAAATTTGCACCATGGATCAACAATGTATATATTGTGACTGATAATCAAATTCCAGGCTGGCTTGATTTATCCAATCCTAAGGTTCATATTGTAAACCATACTGAGATTTTACAATCTCAAGCACTTCCGACTTTTAATTCTGTTGCATTGGAAACTGTTATTCATAAAATTCCGAATTTGTCCGAGCATTTTTTGTACGCAAATGATGATATGTTTTTCGGGAACTTTGTTGATAAAGCTTTTTTCTTCAATGCTGAAGGGATGCCGATTGTCAGGTTTTCAAAACGAAGAATTATTAATAAAAAATACAGACATTTATATGGAGCCACAATTTCCGAAGCGTATAAAATGGTTAAAAATAAATTCGGTGAATCTTGTCCGTATTTTCCGCATCATAATATTGATGCTTACAGGAAATCTGATATTGAAAAATGTCAGGCAGAATATCCTGGTGAATTTTCAAAAACTTCAATGCAGAAATTCAGGCAAAAGGACGGAGTTCAGCGTTCTGTTTATGGTTATTTTATAATTGCAAAATCTCTTGGTGAATTCAAAATTGTGGATAATTACAGTGCAAAATTCAATTCTTTTTTAACAAACAAGGGCTTAGATTCTGTTATGTTTGATTTGAAAAAATCAAAACTTGGTATTATTACAAAAAAACATCCATATTTATTCTGTTTAAATGATAGTTTAAAAACAAGTAGTGAAGATAGGTTAGCAATGAAAGAATTTTTAGGAAATAAATTTCCAAATCAATCATCATTTGAAATAAAATCTGACAAAAATGTTGAAATAGATATTTGTTATCATAAAGAATTTCCATTAATTCGAAATGAAATATTGATTCCCATTCAAGTCGGGGCATCGCTTTCTGAGGTAGATTTGGGTATTTTGAAAGATAATACGGGTGATAATATTTCTGAGAAAAATCCCTATTATTGTGAGTTGACTGCACTTTATCACATGTGGAAAAATTCTGATGCAGATTATGTTGGATTAATGCATTATAGAAGACTTTTGGATCTTTCTTGCGGGGATGTACGCTGGTACAATGATTTTCCTCAAAATGTTGATGAGGTTTTGTCGCTTGATAAGTCCAGAATTAATACTATTTTGTCTGACTATGATATAATTTTACCTATGAAAAGGGTTATTCAACAAAGTTCCTCTGTGTATAATTATTATAATAAGCGTCATTATATTTCGGATTTGGATAGAGTTTTAGAAATTATACAGCAAAAATATCCACAGATTTATGATACCGCAGTTGATATTTGTAAAAATTCAAAGGAACTGTATTTATATAATATTTTTATTTCAACAAGAGAATTTTTGGATGAGTATGCGAAATGGCTTTTTGATATTTTGGGAATTTTGGAATCTGAAATTCAGCAGGAAGTAGAAAAAAGAGATGTTTTTCAGCAAAGGGTTTACGGTTTTTTAGCTGAGCGAATGTTTACAATTTATGTTGAATATATGAAGAAAAACGGTTTGAAATATAAAGAAGTTCCAACGATATATTGTGAAACAAATAAAAAAAGGTATGATGTATTTCAGACAAGAACAAGAATTTATAAAGTACTTACAAAATTAGGTATAAGACGACCGCATTGGAGGGAACAGTATGGAGTATAAGAATGTAAATTTAGTAGTAGGAGCAGGTTTTTCCGGAGCTGTAATTGCAAATTTAATCGCAACAGAGCTTGGAGAAGAAGTTCTTGTTATTGATAAAAAGGATCATATTGCAGGTAATTGTTATGATTATCGTGACAAAAACGGTATTATGATTCACAAGTACGGTTCTCATATTTTCCATACAAAGTCAGAAAGAGTTTGGAATTATTTAAAACAATTCACTGATTTTAATACTTATATGCATAAAGTTGTAGGAATTTTGGATGGTATTGAAACTCATATTCCGTTTAATTTTAATACTTTGTACGATGTATTTCCTAAATCTTTGGCTCAAAGATTGGAGCAAAAACTTTTGGATGTTTTTGAAATTAACACAAAGGTTCCTATTTTAGAGTTTCAAAAACAGGATGATGATGATTTAAAATTTCTTGCAAATTATGTTTATGAAAAAATATTTTTGCATTACACAACAAAACAGTGGGGTGTTTCTCCGGAGGAGGTTGATGGTGCTGTTACTGCAAGAGTTCCTGTGTATTTAAGTAAGGATAACAGGTATTTTCAGGATAAATATCAGGGAATTCCTCTCGACGGTTACACTAAAGTCGTTGAAAAAATACTTGATAACAAGAATATAAAAGTTAAATTAAACACTGATTATAAAGAATTGAAAAATGAAAGTTTCAAGAGAGTATTTTATACCGGTCCAATTGACGAATATTTTGATTACAAATTTGGACAACTTCCTTATCGCAGTGTAAATTTCAAATTTGAAACTTATGACAAGGAGTATTACCAGTCAAATGCATGTGTAAATTATCCTTGTAATTATGATTTTACAAGAATTCACGAATATAAGTATTACCTTGATGACAAATCTGAAAAAACTGTTATCGCAAAAGAATATTCAGAATTCTTTGAGCTTGGTAAAAATGAAAGATATTATCCTATTCCGAAAGATGAAAATACGAAATTGTATGAAAAATATCTTGAAGAATCTAAAAAATTTGAAAATGTATATTTCCTTGGGCGTCTTGGAGATTACAAATATTATGATATGGATAAAGCCATATTACGTGCACTTGATTTATTTGAGGAGATAAAATAATGATATTGGTTACAGGCGGAGCAGGATATATTGGGAGTCATAATGTTATTGCATTATGTGATGCCGGATATGATGTTGTTATTTTCGATAGTTTGGAGTTAGGACATATCGAAACTGTTAATACATTGAAAAATATAAAATCAAAAGGCAGGGTTGTTGATTTTATTCAAGGCAATCTACAAAATTTATCTGAGATTGAGGGTGTTTTTGAAAAACATAAAATTGATGCAGTTGTGCATTTTGCAGCTTATTCTCAGGTTGCTGAATCTGTGAAAAATCCTGAAAAATATTATTTTAACAATGTATACGGAACACTAAATTTATTATCTGCAATGCTTAAAAATAATGTGAAAAGAATTGTTTTTTCTTCAACTGCCGCAACATACGGAGAACCTGTTTATGTTCCTATTGATGAAAAACATCCTCAAGTTCCGATTAATACATACGGCAAAACAAAACTAATAGTTGAAGGAATTATGGATGATTATGACAAGGCTTACGGACTAAAAAGTGTTCGTTTAAGGTATTTTAACGTTGCTGGAGCAGATAGCCAAAATCGCGTTGGAGAATGGCATGATCCTGAAACTCATTTAATTCCTAATATTTTAAAATCAACTTTTAATGGCGGAAAAACTTTCCAAATGTTTGGAACTGACTATCCGACAAAAGACGGAACCTGTGTCAGGGATTATATAAACGTGGAAGATTTGGCTCAAGCACATGTTCTCGCCCTGAAATACTTGGAAAGCGGAGGGCAAACAAATTATTTTAACCTTGGTACAAATGAAGGAAACAGCGTAAAAGAAGTTTTTACTGACTGTGAAAAAGTTACAGGAAAAGATATTGCAGTTGATATTATGCCTCGTCGTGAAGGAGATCCGGCGACTTTGATTGCTGATAATAAAAAAGCAAAACTAGAACTTGGATGGATTTCTAAAAAAACACTTGAAGAAAGTATTTCAACAGCTTATAATTGGGAGAAAGTTTTAGCAAAAAAATAAATTCAGGTGTAAGTACATGATATTTAATGAAAATTTAAAAAATTTCGTCTTCAAGTTTGACAAAGACGGCGTGATGAGAAACTATGTTAAAGTTCTTCCTTATTTTAAAAAATATTGGTTTAGAACGGCATTAGCGTTAGGGCTTGCAATTCCGATAGGTTCGTTGGATGCGGTTATTGCGCTTTCTCTAAAACCTTATATGGACATTGTAATGGTTGATAAAACTGTTGAATCTCCTTGGTATATTCCGCTTTTGATTGTTGCATTTACTTCAGGGCAAGGCTTTTTGAATTATCTTTCAACCTATATGAATGCTTGGGTTGGCGGCAGAGTTACAAATGATATGAAAAAAACTCTGTATAACAAGTTGATGCACAAAGATGCAACTTTTTTTGATACAAGAACTTCCGGTGATATTATGCGCTGGTTTAATAATGACGCGAATACCTGCTGTAATAGTTTATTGAATAATTTAAAAACCGGAATTTCACGGGTATTTTCATCAATTTCGCTTGTTGCGGTTTTATTATATAACTCCTGGCAATTAGCAATTATTGCAATTGTAGTTCTTGTTTGTGCTGTTGTTCCGTTAACTAAAATGAGAGCATTGATTAAATCTATTACAGATAAATCCGAATCTGCAGGCGGCAGAATTATTACTGCTTATAATGAGGCTTTTGCTGGAAATAAAGTTATTACTGCTTATAATTTGTATAATCACCAGAACAAAGCTTTTGATAAAGATTTAGATCAAATGTTCGGATTGAGTATGAAAATTACTCAAAAAACTGGATGGCTTTCTCCGATGATGCATATTATGGTATCTGTCGGCATTGCTGCTGTTATCGGACTTGGAAGTTATATGATTGTTAAAGGAATGATTACAAGCGGTAATTTTGTTTCATTTATTACGGCTTTAATTATGCTTTATACTCCTATTAAACTTCTCGGGAATAATGCTAAAAATATGCAAACAGCACTTTTGGCATTGGAACGTGTAATTAAGCAGCTTGAAGCAGAACCTAAAATTAAAAGTAAACCTGATGCCAGAATTTTAGAAGGTTTGGAAAATTCTATTGAGTTTAGTGATGTTCATTTTGAGTATAAAAAGAATAAGCCTGTCTTAAAAGGAATATCTTTCAATGTTACAAAGGGTGAAACCTTCGCCCTTGTCGGAAATTCAGGAGGCGGGAAAAGTACTATTGTGAATTTAATTCCGAGATTTTATGATGTTAAATCCGGGAGTATTAAGATAGACGGGGTTGATGTCAGAAACCTTACTTTGGAATCTTTAAGAGATAATATTTCAATTGTATTTCAGGATAATTTTTTGTTCTCAGGAACAATTAGAGATAATATTATGCTTGGTAATCTTAATGCGACAGAGGATGAGTTACGTGAGGCGATAAAAGATTCCTATCTTGAAGATTTTATTAATAGTCTTGAAAAAGGGCTTGATACAAATATCGGTGAACGTGGGGTTCTTTTATCGGGCGGGCAAAAACAACGAATCGGAATTGCAAGAGCGTTTTTGAAAAATGCTCCTATACTAATTCTTGATGAGGCAACCAGTGCATTAGATAATGAGGCGGAAAAAATTGTTCAACAGGCAATTGAAAACTTGATGAAGGACAGAACAGTTTTTGTTATTGCACACAGACTGACCACTGTTCAAAATGCTGATAGAATTGCTGTCATAAAAGACGGTAATTTGGCTGAACTTGGAAATCACAATGAACTTATCAATATTGAAGGCGGGGTTTATAAACATCTTTATGAATCTCAGTTCGGTAAAGTTGAAACTCCGGTTTAATTGACAAGCTGGTTTTTTATAATATTATAAAGAAAAAGGAATAAAATTAATGAGAAATAACACTTCTATGATGATGCAAATGATGATGCAAAGCCTGATGTCAGGTGGTCGTTGTGTTGCAAATCGAATGTGTTGATTAAAAAAGATAAGCAGGACAAGTTAAGCCACCTTAAAGGGTGGCTTTTTTAATGGGTAAATTTTGAAGCAAAAGGGGAAAAGGATAAATGATACCAAGTATACAAGTAAGAAATAATAATTTACAATATAAACAGCATTTTACAGGCAGCGGGACAGAGTTTCGTAAAGGGACAAAATATCTTGATAAATTTTTAAAATCTCAAGAAAATTTGTCTTCAACAAGGTTTATTCAGGGGACATTGACAAATTGGTTTCCTAAGGCTGTATTATCAAGAAGTTTTGTAGATTTTAGTGAATTCACATTTTTAGAGTTTTTAGAATCAGGAATATTTTATTTTGCAGCTCCGTTTTTTGGAGAACATTTATTTCGAAACGGATTGTTTAGAAAAATTCAACCAAAGAAATTTAAAGACGTAATAACAAAAAATTTGCCAAAAAGTGTTGATGAAATTAAAAAATCAAAGTTAGATGAAGAAACAAAAAATAGGATTTTAACAACAAAAGGCGGGGTTGTATTATCGTGTATATCCGTTCCTGCTTTAGAATATGCTCTTGGATTTGCGAAAAATTTATTTACTTTAAAGGTTTTTAAGGTTAGTAATTTTGATAATGTTGCTAATTTAAATAAAGATAAAAAAGAAGATAAACAGCAGCAAAACAGGGTCGAAAATCATTCAAAGAAAGTTCTTGTAAAAATGGCAGGGCTTATAGCAGCAGGTGTAAGTTCAGGGTTATTGTTATCCTCGTTTGGGCATAAATCTAAGGTGGCAAGAAGATTTTCAGAGATTTTACTTGAACCGGGGAATGAGATTTCAAAACTTTTGCATAAATTGGGTGTGAAATCAGAAAAAACAGATAATTTCTTAAAAGAATATTTAAAACTGGATTTTGATAATAATAACGGTAAACTTGCTTTAAGTAAAGGACAGCTTGCGCTAACCTGTATAACCGGATTGTTCGGCTATTCCTCTGCTGCCAAAGATAGAGGAAAACTGGATTTTTATGAAGTTTGGACAAGAGTGCCGCTTGTTGTTTTGTATACAATATTTGGTTCGGCACTATTAGATGGCAGTTTTAAGAAAATTTTGGCTAAAAAAGGTAAATTCCCTGAATTAATAAAGAGGGATGCTCAAGGTAATATTGCACCGATTCCTACACGAAAGGAACTTCCTGAAATTGCTGAGCGGTTGGCAAAAATGAATAAAACATCAAAAGATTTTGAACTGGAAAAACTTATACGACAAAAATCTGTTATTACAGGAGTTCCTTATTTGTTTAGTTTGGTCGCAATGGGATTTACATTGAGTGCAGTTTCAAGAATTTGGACACAATACAGATACAATCATCAGGTTAAGAATGCTCAAAATTCACAAGAACAAAATCAGGTACAATTAAATAATTTTGCTAAAATTAGTCCGGCTTTTGAAGGGTTTCATTTTACTAAGTAAAGTTAGTTTGGATAAATTCAGATAATTCTTGTGCAATAAGTTTATGAGTTTGTTTTTCATAGTGCAGACCGTCTATGTGTGATGGCTTTGCAAATTCGTTGAAATCGAAGTATAAACAGTCATTTCCCTTTGCAAATTTTTCATATATCGGGAAAACTTTTTCAATTTTGCTTATTGAATTTTTATCAAACATCATTGAAAACATACTTGTTAGAATATTTTCCGTAATTTTAACCGGAGGTACAATAATTATTTGAGTATTGGTGTTTGCTTCACGTATAGCGTTAGTTAAATTTTTAAGCCCGTTTTCAACTGTCTTTTCGTCAAGATTATAAAAGAATTGAGCATCATTTGTCCCAAGAGCAAGAATACAAATGTCAAAATCTTTGTGATTTTGTAAATATATAGATAGATATTCTCCTCCACATTGTTTTAATCCTTCAGGATTTTTGAAAAAACCTGTACGGTTATTCATACCTTCTTCGATAACTTCAAAATCAGGTGTGAGTAATTCTGCCAAAATTCCGCTCCAACGTTCATTTTTATTATATCTTGTACCATTTTGCGGGACAAAACCGTATGTGTTTGAATCTCCATAACATAACATTTTTTTCATAGAGATATTATATAATATAATTGGCAAATAAAAAAGACGGATATTTTATCTTGTCCGTCTTTTTTATTTTTTATGATTTTAATCTAGTTATAATAAGTTACGCCTTTGCGTTTTTCAACGGATTTTTTCTTTTTTTCAGTAGTCTTTGCTGGTTGTTTTTGTTCAGTTTCGTTGGGTATTTGGTTTTCTGTTTCTAATTGTGGTTGAAGTTCAGGTTTTGGATTATTTTGGTTTTGTATGTTGTTATTGTTGGTATTTATATTAAAGTTATAGTTTTTTCGATTTTCCACAGAATGAATAATAGCTTTTTCTAATTTAATTTGTCGTTGTATTTGTCCTGCTCGGGCTCTATTTTTAGGTGTGAATGCAGCGTTAGAACCAAACCCCGGAGTGTTGTCATTCGTAACTGCTCCCGCTTGATTATATTTAATTTCTTGAGTCCCTGCAGCTTGAGTATTAATTCCGATTGCAGAAATTGCAATAATTAAAGTTGCTGTTAATATTTGTTTTTTCATACTTAATTTCCTTTTTATAATAATGCGGCTATTATATTATTTTTAACGAGATAAGTAAATATTTTGTGCAAAAAATCATTTACAAGGGTTAGGAGAATTATAGTAGGTAACACCCCCGCAAGAAATCTTTTTTTGGACAGGAATTGTGTAATCTTTACTGAATCTTGATATTTGCGGGTTTGGTTTTTGGTATTTGGCAATATCTTCGCACGGAATTCTTCTCATGTATAATTTTCTTTCTTCCATTCTTTGTCTGGAAATTTGTTTATAGTATTCTGCATTATGTCTGGGAAGTGGTTTAGCACAACATTTTGCCGGTTTGGAAAAATTTTTCTGGTATCTTCTATTTTTCATTGACCCGATTTGCCCGTATTGAATGTTATTTGATTTTTTTACAGGACGTTCAACCCGCACAGGCCGGTCGTGGCTTTGTATATCATAAATCATACAAACTGCCTGTGCAGGTAAACATATTGCAGCTGTTATTATTATAACAATAAACTTTTTCATAATTTTTTTTATTTTTAAGGTTTAGTTATAGTATGTTACTCCGCCGCGAGTGTAGGTTTTTTGGGGTCTTATATTGTAATCTCTGCTGAATCTTGAGATAGGTGCAGGTTCCTGTGCTGTGCTGCTGGCGGCTTGAGATATTCTGCCATTGTTTGTATTAAAATTCAGATTATAATTGTTCCTGTTTTTTAATGAATGGATCACAGCTTTTTCATATTGAATTTGCCGAATTCTTCTTCCTGCACGAATTCTGTTTGCCGGAGTGTAAATAGCGTTTGAACCAAAGTTATAAGGGCTGTGTGCGTATGCTACAACAGATGTCACTGCTCCTGCATTGTTGTAGTTTATGACGCTGGTTCCGGCAAATGCACCGTCACAGGTAAACAATCCTACCATCAAAATAGCTAAAAATTTTTTCATATTCCTAATCCTTTTCCTTCTACCTGTTTATTTAACGAGTGAGAGATTTTCATTGTGCTATTTTTCAAATTTATTTTTACGTTTCTTAATAATCTAGTTTAAAATGGCAATTCCAAAATTTAAATATGTTGCAAAAATTACCTGTAATAAGTATGGAATCAGTAATATTGCCGCTGTTTTGGAGACTTTAAAAAAATAATATATAGTAATTGTTAAGAGCAAAAATAAAAGGATTACATCAATTAACGCAAGATTTATTGACTTAATTTCAAAAAATACATAGCTCCAGGTAAAATTAATAATTAATTGAACTATGAATAAATAAACAGCAATATATTTTGCTCTATTATGCGGTTTTGAAAGCACGATAAAAAAAGCAACCAACATAAGTGTGTATAAAATTCCCCACGCTGTTGAAAAGTATTCAGCAGGCGGAGTTAAAGGAGGTTTAATTAATTCTTGATACCATATATTCATATTGTAGTTTTTGTTAATATATGATAAAACACATCGACCGATAAGCTAGATTTTTAAATCAACTTTAAAACTGCACTGTGTCTTTTAGTTGTAGCATTTTCGTTTCTATAGGAGAAAAATCGGTCGTTATTATGAATTGAACAATATGGACAGACATCAACTTTTTGAACACCGATTTCTTCCAGTTGGCGCTTGTTGATGTTTTTTAAGTCAACAAAAATTTTACCTTCACGAATTTCAGAAAGTCCGTCAAAATTGTTCGCAGTTTTGGATAATTGTTCGTATACTTCAGGTCCGACATCATAGCAGCAAAACCCGATTGCAGGCCCGATTAATGCAGTGATATTCTCAGGGTTTGAACCAAAATCTTCCATCATTTTTTTTGCTGTCAGCTGTGCTATTTTTTGTGCTGTTCCCCGCCAGCCGGCATGAGATACTGCTCCGATATTTTGTTTTTCATCATACAAAATTACAGGAGTACAATCTGCAAAATTTAAGAAAATTCCAATATTTTTTTTAGCTAAAATTAAAGCATCGCAATCAGGATAATCATGCTTTGTTTCTATTGCTATATCTATGTTCGCACTGTGCGTTTGAGAAGGTGAAATAAGATTTTTTTCACTAATTTTTAAATAATTTGCAATGATTTTTTTATTATTTTTGATATCTTCCTTCTCTGATTGCGGAAGATTTGAAGTCGCGGTGAGATTTCCTTTATTGCAGATACAAATATCTCGAGTTGTAAAAAATGCATAGGCGTTTTTTATCATGTCGGATTTTAGTATTTGTTTTCCATTAATTTCATCAAAATAAAACATAAATTTATAATATAAAAAAGTTTATAAAAATCTATTTGTTACATAATGTGAAGTTGAGTTTAGAATAGGTTCAAACTCTGATATACTGCCCGATGTATTATAAAGGGTCAGGTTGATAGTCTTAAATTTCATTCCACATGGCTGTTGAGTGGTCAGGAAGTAGTGCTTAGTTTCCCTTCTCTGGATGGGGAAGGGTGTATTCTCATTACATTTTGTTTTTTCTCATTTAATATTCCATGAAAAGAAAAATTTTGCACTTGGTATGATTCTTTATACGGTAGAGTTAGATGTGACC
>CABUAQ010000067.1 GCA_902489575.1 uncultured bacterium | reverse complement strand
TATATCAAAAAAATCCAAAGGATACGTTTAAATTTTTACTAGATGCAAATAATTTTGAACAAGTTCCAAGCATAGTTATGTCTTATGCTTATGTGAATATGAATGATGAAGAAAGAGAAATTATAAGAAGAGGGGAAAAAGGCAATGTATGATATTATTATAAAAAATGGTTATGTTATTAATATGATAGATAAAAATCCTAAAATAGTTGATTTGTTTATAGAAAATGGAAAAATATCCTGACCCCATCTATTAGGACCTTTACGACCGTTAACATCTATTGCAAAACGCTTAAGAGATTCATTGCCGTCAGAAAATATAATCATACTATTATCAAGTACATATGCTTCGCCGTTAAAATTCGTAAAACATCCGGACTCAGCTGTCGGATAATTTTGAGGAATACACCCTTCATCAACAGGATCATTTTTGCAAAAACGTGTTGCACCCATTGCTCTAACAAAAGCATCCATCAAGTCTGCACATTCACCGGCTTGTGCTGCAGTTCCTGCAGCGACTTTTAACCCGTAATCATCAATTTCGGTATTGCTTGGAACCAGATAACAAGAATAAATTTTACCTTCTTCAGAGGTGATACTTCTTAATGTAATTGACATTTTTGAAAATGCAGTTCTAAATTCAGCAAGCCTCGCTCTCTGTTGGACAGAAGAACCAACTGTTGATAAGGTCATTGTAGCCAAAGATCCGATTAGTGCAATCGTTAGCAGAACTTCTGATAGTGTAAACGCGCTTTTTTTATTACAAAATTTCATACTTATTAAATCCAAAATAAACAACCTGTATACTAATTTTAACACATTAAGATATACTAGTCAATCATGGCAAATTCTGCCATATAACCAAATTAAGCTCTTGGATGAGTGTGCTCATAGACATCTTTCATATGCTGCATAGAAATATGAGTATAAATCTGCGTATTTGAAATACTTGCGTGCCCAAGAAGTTCTTGAACAACCCTTAAATCCGCACCGTTTTCAATTAAATGTGTAGCAAAACTATGTCTAAACATGTGCGGAGTAACTTTTTTCGGAAGCTCTATTTTATCTACAATATCGTTTATCACATTTCTTATCATTCTTGTTTGAAGTCTGTAACCGGTTTTGTTAATAAAAACAGGAGTTGTATCAGTTATAGATTCAAGAGTATAACCCTTTGCAACAAGATTTCTGGCATAATCAATATAACCCTGTAAAAACTTCTTTGCTCTATCCGTAATAAGTATTATGCGCTCCTTTGACCCCTTACCAAATACCGTAATTTCATTATTCTCCAGATTTAAACTTCCAAAATTAAGACCGCTCAACTCGGAAACCCGCATTCCGCTTGCCCAGAGAAGTTCTAATATTGCCCTGTTTCTGTAACCAGCAGGAGTATCTATATTGATATTATTTAGAATTTGTTCAACCTCATCCATTGTAAGGAATTTTGGCAACACTCTAGGCCGTTTGGGGGAAATTAAACTTTCTGCCGGATTATTATCCACTTTTTGCTCTCTATGCAAGTATTTATAAAAGGTTCGCAGAGATGCAATTTTTCTAGCAACAGTTGTTTTCTTATAATTAAATATCTGAATGTAGTGCAAATATTCACGAACTTTTGAAAAATTTACCGTCTCACAATCCTGATTATCTAACCATATTAAAAAGCTTAAAATATCAGCATAATAAGCTTTTGCGGTATGTTTAGAAAAATTTTTTTCTACCAGAATATACGATTTAAAATCTTCTAAATTTTGCTTTGATTTTACATTTAATGCCATATGTTAACCTTGTTGCTTTTTTCTGCTAACTATTATACAATATTTTTGAAAGATTTAGAATAGTTACAAAGTAAAAAGCAGGTGAAAAAAACATGAATTGTAAAAAATTATTAGTTACGTCAATGATATTGACAGTTTCTATGTTATGTATAAATCCATCGTTTGCTGCCCAGCCTATAAAAGCACAAGTATCAAAAAGTTATACCGATATAAACAAAATGATTGAATATAACAACTACGATACTGCTGATGAAAAATTAAAAGAAATATTAAGCAAAAATCCTAACGATTTAAATGCTAAAGGTTTGCTGCTGGTATCAATGGCAAAGCAATATAAGCTTGCTCCGGCACAATCAGAATTAGATAAACTGTTGAAAAAATATCCGAAAGATGCTCAATTACATTACGCACAAGGGCTTGTTTATTTAATGCGTCAAACATCTTCAGATGTTGAATATATAAAAAATATTACAAATCTTTCAAATGCTGCTATTAAGGAATTTGTAACTGCTGTGGGTATAGACAGCACTTACTATCAGGCGTATAACGCCATGGGTGTTGCAACTTTAAAACTGGGAAATAAAAAGGATGCCCAAGATTTATTCAAAGTTGCAATAAAAAACAATCCGACATTCGCACCGGCTTATGATAATTTAGGTAATATTGCAATGCTGGAAGGTGATTTAGATCAAGCTGAACAGTATTACTTAAAATCAATCAAATACAATTCCCATAACCCGACTTCTATGTACCATATGGGTCAGGTGGAAGCAAGACGCGGTGATTATACAAAAGCTTTAACATGGCTAAATCACTCATTACATATTAATCCAAATTCTTCTCCTGCATGGAACCTTCAAGGTGAATTGTACTTGAAACAAGGCAACCAGCCGGCTGCTATAAATTCATTTAAAAAAGCTATTCATGTAAAACCTGAAAACTCTCGTCCATACATCAATTTGGCAGGAGTTTACGAAAGAAGATCAGATCATGAATTCGCTATGGAAGAGTTAAAAACTGCAATTATTCTAAACCCGAATTACAAAGAAGGTATCTATAGAGTTGCTAATATGTCATTAGAAACTAAAAAGTATCAGCAAGCTTTGGAATACTATTCCAGACTTTTAGGTGACGCAACTTATAATAACAATGCCATTATAGGATTAGCAAACACTTATTATGAAATGTCAAAGGATACTGCTGACAGTAATTCTTTTACAACGAATAAAGACGTTTATCTTGCTTATGATTATGTAAATGAAGCAATACAGAGAACACCTAACGATTTAAAACTTCACCTTGCAAAAATCAAACTCGGTAAAATTACCCACCAGATGGAATTGACAAAAGAGAACTTAAATTACATAATCCAATCAGCAAGTAACAGTTTAATGGATACGGTAATCAAAGGTGAAGCATATCTTTCTTTAGGCAGAGAAAAGGATGCTGTGTATACATTTGAAAACGCTATCAACTTCGCAGAAAGTATTGATGATGAATTATACCTGGCAGAAATCCTTGTTCAACATAAACAATTTAGAACAGCAAGAAAAGCACTGCAAAAAGCTTTAATGTCAGATCCTGACAACAGAATTGCAGAGAATGGTATTCATTATATTAATTTATGCGAAATGAAATCAAATGAATTCTTTGAAATTGCACTTCGCCAATATAAAGAAGGAAACTACGCATCTGCTATTGAATATTGCAACCGTGCAATCGACTTTTATCATAATGCACCGTCAATTGCTAAGTTGAAAGCTCAATCTTATGAAGCTGAAGGTAATTATCAGGGTGCTGTTAAATATTATACACAATATTTAGCACTTGCCCCGAATGCTTCTGATAAAAGTGCTGTAATGCAAAGAATTACAGTATTCCAACAAAAAATCTAATCCAGAAATTTTAATAAAATTACGGATTTCAGGATATATGTGTTAATCATGAAGAAAAAATTCGATATCAGAAAAACATTTGAAATATTTTTAAAAGAGCCTCTTAGTGTATTAACTGAGGGGCTGTTTCAAATAGTTAATATTCAGGCAAATATTTTTAATCAAGAATCTTCATTTAATATCGATTTTGTGAATAATAAAACCCAATTAACAGTTGTAAACAACGAAAAAATGTGTAATTTATTTCAAACAGTTTTATATAAAAAGAAGCTAAGAGAAGAAAAAGAAAAGGCCTCACTAAAATGAAACCATATATGAATGCAAAATTTGTAATAAGTGCAGAAAAATTAAGCCAATGCCCTAATTTTAACCTGCCGGAATTTCCACTTTTAGGTCGTTCTAATGTTGGAAAATCTTCTTTTATCAACGGGTTAGCAAATAATAAAAAACTTGCTAAAACATCTAATACTCCGGGGAAAACAAGACTTATAAATTTTTTCAACTTTTCGGATGAGTTTATAATATCAGATCTTCCGGGATATGGATACGCTAAGGTTTCTAAAGAAGCTCAAAATAAATGGCAGAAATACTTAGAAGAATATTTACTAAAACGAGAACAGATAACCTGCTTAGTCCAATTGATTGATGCAAGACACGAAATTCAGAAAAATGATTACCAGATGAGGGAATGGGTTTTAACATACGAGCTTCCTATAATAACAGTTGTAACTAAAGTTGATTGTATTTCTAAAAACAAAATACAATCAGCTATATCACATGTTAAAAAAGAATTTGGAGGGACTATATACCCGTATAGTGCAGTTGATAATAGATTTAATGATAAAATATTAGATTTTTTCACAAACTCTTCTGAAATGAATATTTAAAATACCAAACAAAAAATCTAAAATAAAGATTGCTCGATACTATCCCCGATTACACTATGGAAATTTTAACTACGATAGATAGTATCGGCAATGTAAAATAAAATAAATAACTATCATCTTTTTCATACAAAGTCACACCTAAAACATTACTATTTTCGTGTGCAAATCTCTAAAACATCTTTATTCAACCTCCTTGTGTTTATATAGAATATTAAAATTTGAAAAAGAATACTATTACCCAACACGGTAATATAATTAAGTACCACCGTGGATAATAAAAAAGACCTTCAATAATAGAAGGTCTTTTTTGTATTAGATTTATGAAATTTATTTTTTCTTTTGATCTTTTTTAGTCTGCTCTTTTACCTTTGAAGCCTGACCGCCTGTAGCATCATCAACCTGATTTGTCAATTTCTTTTGAATAACTTCAGGATTATATCTTTCATCAACAAATTCTATTTTTGATTTTTTCTTAGCGGCTTCTGTTAATTCGTCAAGAACTTTTATTTGTTTTTGTGAAGTCAAGTTGTTTCTAATAGCTTCTTTTGCTTTTTCGTAAGGTGTTACACCTGCCGCACGTCTGTCTTGAACTAAAATAATATGGAAACCATAAGTAGTTTTAACAACATCAGACACTGTATCCGGTTTGTTTGTAAAAGCAACATTTGCAAACTCAGGAACCATTTGATCTTTTGCAAAGAAACCTAAATCTCCGCCTTGTTTTGCACTACCAGGATCTTCTGAATATTTTTTAGCATATTGTGCAAACTTTGTTTTATCTGCCTTCAATTCTTTTGTAAGTTTTTCTGCTAATTCTTTTTTCTCAGCAACTTTAGCATTTACTTGTTTTACCAATTCTTCTTGAGGAATTTCCTTTTTAGATTTTGATTTAAGTTCTTCTCCAATTTGATATTCATTAGCTGAAATCAAGATATGAGATGCTCTGACTTTTTCAGGATTTTGGAATTTGTCAGGATTTTTCTTGTAAAAATCTTCGCATTCTTTATCTGTAACTTCGATTTTTCCCACAGAATTTGCTAATTTCTGCATTTTCAATTGGTTTTTTAAATCATTTTTAAAATCACGAACACTTATGCCATTTTGTTTTAAAACGTCCATCAACTGTTCACTGCCACCCATTTGATCAATAACTTTTTTCAATTCTTCATCAACTTCTTTATTAGAAACTTTTATACCACGTTCATCAGCTTCCTGATTTAAAAATTCCTGAATAATAAGTTGGTTAACAACATTTTGTTCCATCATAAGGTATAAAAAGCCATCTTTATTACCTTTTAAGTCACCCATTTTTCCAAATGGAGAATGAGCTATAGCTTTATCCATTAATTCATCATACTGAGCTTGAGTAATTGCTTTATCATTAATTTTGATAATCGCATTTTGATTTTTCACGCCGCAACCTGCAAATAACACTGCTGATAATAATAAGGTTGCAAGTAATTTTGATCCTCTCATTAATATCTCCCTCTTTTTTTAATAATCATGACTAACTTTATAAATATAATAAAACAAATCGGTTAAAATGTTAAATACTTCATTAAAATTTACATAGGATATATCTAACCTTAAAATAGAAACACCTTCTGTACAAGTTTTTGGAGCAAGCGTAAATTTAAACTTTTTAGAAATATTATGCGGCAGAGCTTTTTGAATAATATTCCATTCAGGTTTTGAATACGGTGTATAAATCCTTATACAATCTTGAACTTCACGAATTGCAGCAATTTTTACTTCAGTTGCAGATAGTCGCAAACGAATAAGTTTTATTAAATTTTCAACACATTCAGGAGGTTTTGCAAAACGATCAGTCCATTCTTCAACTATATAATCCAGTTCTACAGAAGATTTTACATCCGCCAAACGTTTATACTCAATCATTTTTTGCTCGGCAGAACCGACCCATTCATCAGGAATATATGCTGTTACATTAATATCAACAATCGTTGGAGTTTCACGATTTACTTTCTCTCCTTGAAGCTCTTTGACTGTTTCTTCCAATAATTCACAGTAAGTATCAAACCCGACATTTATCATATGACCGTGTTGCTTTGTTCCTAAAATATTTCCAACACCGCGAATTTCAACATCTCTAAGTGCGATTTGATAACCACTGCCAAGAGTTGTAAATTCTTTAATCGCTTTTAAACGATTTGCTGCATCTTGTGTTATATCTTTTGATTTTTTATAAAAACAATAACAATATGCCTGTCGTTGGGAACGTCCAACACGCCCTCTTAGTTGATAAAGCTGTGCAAGCCCGAATCTGTCAGCATCGTGAATAATCATTGTATTTGCATTTGGAATATCTATTCCGTTTTCAATAATTGTTGTGGCAAGAAGAATATCGTACTCGTGATTTGCAAAATCCACAATAACTTCTTCCAACTGTTTTTCATCCATCTGACCGTGTCCGATTGCTATTTTTGCATTTGGAACAATTTTTTGCAATGCCATTTTCATTTCCTGAATAGTTTCAACACGGTTATACAAATAAAAAACTTGTCCTTCTCTGTCAAGTTCATGAACTATGGCATTTTTCACCATATTTTCATTCCACTCACCTACAAATGTTTTTATAGGAAGCCTATTTTTAGGCGGAGTATTTATTACAGACATATCTTTTATGCCGGATAAAGACATATAAAGAGTTCTAGGTATTGGAGTCGCTGACATAGAAAGTATATCGATATTTTCACGAAGTTGTTTTAATTTTTCTTTATGACGAACCCCAAATCTATGTTCTTCATCAATTACAAGAAGTCCCAAATCTTTAAAAACAACACCTTCTTGCAAAAGCCTATGCGTTCCGACAACAACATCACAAGTTCCTGTTGCAAGATTTTTTACTGTTTCATTTTGTTCTTTACGGGTTCTAAATCTTGATAGAAGTTCCACACCTACCCCGAAAGGTTTAAAACGTTCAGAAATTGTTTGATAATGCTGTAGTGCTAAAATTGTTGTAGGTACAACAACAGCAACTTGTTTACCTGAAGTTACAGCTTTAAATATTGCACGCATAGCAACTTCTGTTTTGCCAAATCCAACATCACCACAAATCAATCTATCCATTGGTTGTTCTGATTCCATGTCATATTTAACCTGGGAAATTGCCTTTAATTGATCAGGAGTTTCCACAAATTCAAAAGCTTCTTCCATTTCAACCTGCCAGGTTGTATCAGGTAAAAACTGTATACCTTGCTGCATTTTACGTCTTGCATATAACCTTAACAAGTCATAAGCGACAACTTCAACTTCTTTTTTAACTTTTGCTTTAGTATTTTCCCAATCTCGTCCGCCCATTTTGGAGAGTTTTGGTTTTATAGCTCCCGAACCTCTATATCTGCAAAGAAGGTTTATTTGTTCTGCCGGAATATGCAATCTGTCTTTATTAGCATATTCAATTGTCAAATAATCTTTTAATTGACCGTCAATTTCCTGTTTGGAAAGACCTTTGTAAATTCCAAGACCGTGAATTGTGTGAACAACAAATTCACCGGGTTTTATATCATTAATATTTTCAATGAATTCCGGTTTTTCTTTGTAGTATGTTTTTTTAGATGCCGTAACTTCTTTGGAACGTTTGTTAAATAATTCTCTATCGGTCATTATAATTGTTTTAAAATCTTCTAAAATACATCCGCCAAGAACTGTGCTTTGCGAATATTCAACAGTAAAAATCTCTTTTTCTTTTAAAATTTCTTTAACCCTCTCAGGATAATCCGTTGCAATAATTATCTTATAATCCTTATGAGTTAATATAAAATCTGTTGTTAAATCTATATCTGCTTCAAAATTTCTAAGAGGTTGAGAGTCAAATTCTACAAGATTTTCCATGAATCCGTCAATAAAATTATTAAAACCTATTTTGACAAATGAAGAAGTTTTTCGCATAAATTCTTCATAAGTTATATGATTTTTCCCCTCTATATTTTTAATAAGTTCGAGTTTTAAATTTTCTTCTAATTGTTTATCAAAATTCTCATCCAAAAACTCATATTTAGAAAATATTTCAGAAGTTTCATCAAAAACTATAATATAATCCTGAAAATAATCTAAAACTCCGACTAATTCTTTGTTAAAGAAATTTTGATAAACTTCAATACCGTCAAAGTAGCCTTCATCAGGAACTTCTTCATCACTATTTTCAAGTATTTGTTTTTGAAGATTCTCTAAGACATCTTTTTTACCATAAAGCGTAAATTTATAAACCGGAAGAATTTTTACTTCCTTAATTTTTTCAACAGATTTTTGAGTTTCATTATTAAAATATCTTATATCAACAACTTCATCACCCCAAAGTTCAATTCTTACAGGTTTTTTATCAAGAGAAAAAACATCAGCAATATCCCCTCTTATACTAAATTCAGCAATATCACTGACCATTGTAGATTTTTTATAACCAAGTGAGATAAGTTGTTGAGCAAATTCTTTTAAATCTATAGTATCACCGACTTTGATATTTAAACTATTTTTTTTGAAAAAATCACTATTTGGAAATTTTTCCAAAAGAGATTTCACCGGACACACAACGATATCGGGTTTATCCTGCAATAATTTCAACTGCTGTGCATAATCATAAAGATTAGGAGTTATAGTTTCGTACATTGAAATATTTTGAAAAGGTAATACTTCTGACTTTATTTCGAAAGCACTATATAAATCACTCTGATATTTTAAGGCATTTTGTTCTGTTGAAGTTACAAAAAGAATTTTCTTCTTCGAATAATCTTTTATTTTTGACAATAAAAACAATCTTAAAATTGAAGTTAGGCCTGTTACGGCAAAAGATTTACCGATTTTTACATTCGACCTGAACTCTTCATAGTTTATTGAAATATCATCAGTGTTTATTGTGAACATATTTATATTATACATTAAATAATACTGATAATCATTGTCATTCTTTTGTGCTATTATAAACTTAAGAGAAACTATTAATAGGAGATAAAAATGTATAATACAAAGCAAATCACGCAAGATCTATACTGGGTTGGAGCAAATGACAGAAGATTATCACTATTTGAAGGTGTTTATCCTGTTCCGATAGGGGTTTCATATAACTCATATTTATTGATGGATGAAAAAACTGTTTTGCTTGATACAGCAGATAAAGCAGTAAAACATCAATTTATAGAAAATGTTGAACATGTGTTAAACGGCAGAACTCTTGACTATTTGGTAATAAATCATATGGAACCTGACCATTGTGCGGAAATTCCAGAAATGCTTGAAAAATTTCCTAATTTGAAAATTGTTTGTAATGCAAAAATTCAAATAATGCTTAATCAATTCTTCAACTTTAAATTAAAAGAAGAACAACTGTTATTAGTAAAAGAAGGAGATACTCTGAACACAGGAAAACATAATCTGACTTTTTACTTTGCACCAATGGTACATTGGCCTGAAGTTATGGTAACTTACGATACTACAGATAAAATTTTATTTTCAGCTGATGCATTTGGAACTTTTGGAGCTATTGACGGTAATATTTTTGCAGATGAAGTTGATTTTGACCACAGATATATGGATGAAGCAAGACGTTATTATTCAAATATCGTAGGTAAATACGGCATGCAAGTTCAATCACTTTTAAAGAAAACTGCTAATATTGAAATAAAAATGCTTTGTCCGCTTCACGGATTTGTATGGAGAAAAGATATTGAAAAATATGTAGATAAATATGTGAAATGGTCTACTTATACACCTGAAATTCAATCAGTATTAATCCCGTACGCATCAGTTTACGGCGGTACTCAAAATGCTGCAGAAATCTTAGCATCTAAGCTTGCCGATTTAGGGGTTAAAGATATCAAAATTTGTGATACATCAGTAACAGATGCTTCGTATATTATTGCAGATACCTTTAAATATTCCCACATTGTATTTGCATCTACAACCTACAATAACGGAATATTTGTATCTATGGAAAATCTTCTGCACGATATTGTTGCTCATAATCTGCAAAATAGAAAAATTGCAATTATTGAAAACGGTTCCTGGGCACCTGCAGCAGGGAAATTAATGACTGAACTTGTTTCAAATTTGAAAAATGTAGAAATTCTCGGCAATAATATTACAGTTAAATCTACATTGAAAGAAAATCAATTAGAAGAATTGGAAACACTTGCAAAAACAATTGCTAATTCTATAAATAATAATTAACGAAAGGAGAAATCTCATGTTAGATAAAAAATTAGAAAATGCTTTTAATGACCAAATTAATAAAGAATTTTATTCAGAATACCTATACCTTGCAATGAAAGGCAAATTTGCAGAAATGAATCTTCCGGGATTTGTAAACTGGTTTGATGTTCAAGTTCAAGAAGAAAGAGCTCACGCTATGGGTATGTTTGATTACGTATTTGAACGTAACAGTAAAGTTGAACTTGCAGCTATCGACAAACCTGAAGTAAAAGGTTCAACACCATTAGAAATTTTTGAACAAGTTTTGGAACACGAAGAATATGTAACATCAAGAATAAACGCTTTAATGGATGTTGCAGAAGAAGTTAGAGATAGAGCAGCATTATCATTCTTAGACTGGTATTTAAAAGAACAAGTTGAAGAAGAAGCTAATGTTGGCGGAGTTTTAGCTAACTTAAAACTTATTGGAGATGATAAAAAAGCTCTATTTTTACTTGATAAAGAACTTGCAGCAAGAACATTTGTTGCTCCTGTCATCGGGTAAGTTTTGAAATAGACCTTGAAAAAGTCGGGTATTTTAACCCGACTTTTTTATTATTAAAAACAATTATTAATAAATATTAAGAATATACTAATATAATAAACTTTTTTCCATTTATAACA
>CABUAQ010000066.1 GCA_902489575.1 uncultured bacterium | reverse complement strand
GACTTTATATAAATATATAAAGCTCTCTCTTCTTATTTAAACGGATAGGCCTTGAATTAACAAGGTCTTTTTTTTTGCAAAAAAAAGATGGCGCAGCTAAAATCTGCGCCATCTTTTCAATTATAAACATCATTATACAAATTCTGCAACTTTTACTGCATTTTTATTAGCAATTTCAACAAGAGCGGAAATTGTAGCAATCATAGAAATTGATGATGTTAATTTATTTACACAAGAACCACAACCAATAGCACTGGCACCTGCCGCAAAAGCAAAAGGAGCTGTTGTCGGGTTAATACCTGTAGCTGTCATAATCGGCATTTCAATATTTCTTGCAAGTTCAATAGTATTAGAAATTGTTAATTCAGCTCTATCCATTAAAGCTCTTGCACCTGAAAGATTAGCTTCAGTAGAGTAATGACCTTCTGTTTGAATCAAATCAATGCCCATATTTTCTAATTTAACAGCCAATGCAACTTGGTCAGCAGTTGAAATTTCTCCCGGTATAGTAACTGAGAAAAATATTTCTTTACCGTCTAACAATTTTAACGTTTCTTCTACCAAAGCTAAAACATCGTTAGCATCAAATGAAGACCCTTTTTTGTAAAGTACATCAAAATTTCCGAGTTCAATAGCATCAGCACCCAGTTCGACAGCTCTAACAAGTTCTGACGGTACTATTGAAGACACAAACAGCGGAAGATCAGTCATTTGACGAATTTCTTTAACGATATCTTCTCTTGCACATATATCTACAGCAGTTGCACCTGCATTTTCAGCAGATGTCACAACTTTCTTAATATTTTCGATATCAAAGTTATCTATACCGGCAATAACTTTAACAGCACGTTTTTCTTCTAAAGCGTGTTTGAATAAATCAATTCTTGTCATAATTTTCTCCTTAATTAAATTCTCGGACTTAACGTCTTCTGAATTATACATTAAAATTTTAATATTTTCAAGAACTAAACCAAAAATAGAACACAAGAGAATACCCTTTTAAACGAATAAAAAAAATAATTTACATAAAAGAGGTAACTATGAAAAAAAAGATATTTTTATTATTCACAGTAGCACTACTTGGCATGAATTGCAGTATAGCGCAGGTAAAATACGCACCTGATGAACAAATAAACATTAGTTTGTATGAAAAAATCAGCCCCGCAATTGTTGCTATCGAAGCCCAGGTAAAAGATGGAGTATCAGCCGGTACAGGATGCATTGTTTCTCCCGACGGATTAATCTTGACAGGCTCTCACGTTGTTGAAAACTTTAAAGAAATAGGTGTTACAACCCATAACGGGCAAACATATAAAGCTCAATTCATTGCGCAAATGGGCAAAAATAAGGATTTAGCACTAATTAAAATAAATCCGAAGCAACCGCTTGAAACAGTGTCATTTGGTGATTCGGAAGAGGTTAAAGTAGGGCAAAAAGTATTGACCATCGGTAATCCTTTCGGATTTTCAAATACCCTGACACAGGGAATTATTTCAAGAATTGATTATGTAAAAAACAGATTTCAAACAGACGCAGCAATAAATCCCGGTTGTTCCGGCGGTCCATTATTGAATTCAACAGGAGAAGTTATTGGGATAAGCCAGTCTATATACAATCCTGATCATAATATTTCAAACATAGGCATAGGTTTTGCAATTCCATCAAATGAAGCTATAAAATTTATTGCCTCGGTAGATAAAACAAAATATCAAACTCCCAGAAATAATAAGTAAACAATAATCTCAACTACCATACCTAGCCCTGAAAACATTTTTATGATATATTCAGGAAAAGGGGCTAGTATAAGTTGATTAAATTTTTAGGACAATGTGTACAAAATTTGACAGAATGTTTCAAATACTTGTTCGGCGGAAACTTGAAATTCAAAACCGTAGTAACTCAAGCTGCTGCAATAAGTTATGATTCACTTCCCATATCACTGGTTATTGCATTTATATCAGCTGCAGTTATAGCTATACAAGTTTCTAAAGAATTTTTAATGACAGGTGCAGAAGCATATATTGGCGGCACAATAGCAGTTGTAATGATTAGAGAAATAGCACCGGGCTTTGTAGCTCTGGCAATCGGAGCAAGAGCAGGCACGGCAATCTCCGCTGAAATTGCAAACATGCAGGTAACCTCACAAGTTGATGCAATAAAAACGCTTAAAATAAGCCCTGTAGGATACTACTTTACACCAAGAATACTTGCATCTGCAATTACAGTACCCATGGTCGTACTTATTGCGGAATTTATAGGAATTTTAGGCGGCATGTTTGTTGCTTTGGGAACAATAAACCTTAACCCTGCAAGATACATGACATCTGTTTGGGCGTGGATGTCTACCAAAGATATTTATATAAGTTTATTAAAAGCTTGTATATTCGGTGCATTAATCGCACTTGTATGTGCTACAAAAGGTTATCAGACAAAAGGCGGGGCAAAAGAAGTCGGAACATCTACAACTCAAGCAGCAATCCTTTCAACAATATACATGCTTGTTGCAGATTTTCTAATCAACCTGGTATTCTATATTGCCTAAAACTATTAAAACTCCGCAGCTTTCTTAAAAATTTGATAAGAAATCTCCGGATATGTTTGGTTATAAGATTAAACTGAAAAAATATAAAATCTTTACAATCATTACCTTTGGTTTGTTATATTACCCCCTTTGATATATAATGAACAGAGTAATAGAAAGGACTGTTTTATATGAATCAAATTATTGTATCAGGCATGCGCCCCACAGGGAAATTACACTTAGGACATTATCTTGGAGTAATTCAAAATTGGGTTGAATTGCAAGATAAATACGATTGTTATTTCTTTGCAGCAGACTGGCATGCACTAACTACAAAATATGATAAAACAGAAGATTTAAAACAAAATACAATGGATGTTATTATGGATTGGCTGGCATGCGGTATTGATCCGGAAAAATCTGTAATCTATGTTCAGTCTTTAGTTCCTGAAATTGCAGAACTTAATATTTATCTGGGTATGATAACCCCGCAAAACTGGGTCGAAAGAGATCCAACCCTGAAAGATATGGCAAAAATTCTTAAAACAAAAGAAGGGCAAAATTCTCAAATAAATTACGGATTGATGGGTTACCCCGTATTAATGAGTTCAGATATTATGATGTTTAATGCGGACTGTGTTCCTGTCGGAATTGATCAGGTTGCCCATATCGAAATAACAAGAGATATTGCAAGAAGATTTAACAACTTATACGGCGAAGAATTTTTCCACGAAGCAAAACCTCTATTAAACCACTGTTCGCTAATATGCGGACTTGACGGGAATAAAATGGGTAAATCTTTTAATAATGATATAAAAATATCAGATACAGCTGAAGAAACTGAAAAAAAAGTAATGACTGCCATCACAGATCGTTCAAGACTGCGTAAAGACGATCCTGGACACCCTGATGAGTGCGAAGTTGCATTCAAATATTGGAAGATTTTCGGGTCAGAAGAAGATATATCAACAGTAAGATGCGAATGCGAAAAAGGCTTGAGAGGTTGTGCTCAATGCAAACGCCGGCTTGCTGAAAAAATTAATGAAAAGATGGCTCCGATGAGACAACGCCGCAAATACTACGAACAACACCCTGAAATTGTAGAAGAGATCATTAAAGAAGGCTCCGCAAAAGCAAGAATAAAAGCGCAAGAAGTCCTTTCTCATGTAAGAAGACTTGTAAAAATGTATTAAATTGGACAATATAAAATTACAGGGTATAATATAAGAATTAAATGAGGAAAATAAAATGAACACAGTGACAATAGTAGGCAGAGTAGGCAGAGACGCTTCTGAAAACTTCAATTCTTACGACTCGGGCAAAACAAAGGCGACTTTTTCGGTTGCAGTTAACCGGTGGGATACAAAAACAAAATCAGAAGTAACCGACTGGTTTAACATTGAAGTTTGGGGAAATCAGGCTGAATTTGCCGCAGAATACATAAAAAAAGGAAGACTTGTTGCAGTGGACGGCAGAATTGCTAACCGCCGCTGGGTGGATAAAGTAACAAGCCAGGAAAAAGAATCCTTCTACGTAGTTGCAAATACGATAAGATTACTTGGATCTAAAAAGGATGCAGAAGAAGCCGTATTATGATAATTAGTTCAAATACTGTCGGTATAATAGCAGATGATTTAACCGGTGCTAATGATACCGCATTACAATTTCAATTAAACGGGACAGATACAAATATTTTATTAAATACGGAAATTGAACCGGTAAGTTCAAATATCCGGCAAGCTTGGGCAATTTCGACAGAATCCCGAAATATCACACCACAAGAAGCTTTTGAAAAAGTTAAGCAAGCAACTCAATTGTTTGTAGACAAGATTAATCCTGACTTTTTCTACAAAAAGATTGATTCTACAGTACGTGGAAATATTGCTGTTGAGACTCTTTCCATGCTTGAAGTTTTAGGATGGGATGCGGCCATAATCATTCCGGCATTTCCACAAGAAGGCAGAATTACCGTAGGCGGATACCACCTGCTCCGCGGGGTACCTATTGAAAGAACCGAAATGGCGCGGGATCCGCATTCACCTATTTGTGAATCCCACCTGCCGACCCTTCTCAAACAACAACTGGGAGAAAACCTTGAAGATTTAATTGATAGTATCAAACTCAAAACAATTATGGATGGCGCCGGTCCAATACTGAAAAAAATCAATAAAATCATTGAAAAAGGCGCAAAAATCATTGTAGCAGACGCTGTTTCCACTACAGACATTGAACAGATAGTTCTGGCTATGCAAAAATCAAGTTATAGGATTTTGCCTGTTGGAACAGCTGCTGCAGGAAAAGTCCTGAGCAACGAATGGTTTCCCCCGAATGAAGATGGCGAAGTTCTTCCGGTCAAATTGCCTACACTGCCTAAGTTTATTGTTTCCGGCAGTGCAACACAAATTACATCAAACCAGATCGACAAATTTGAACAAAGTGAAGAATATGAAGAAAACAGCCTTATTATCGAACTTGATACAAATACCGTTCTTTCTGGCGTAAATGAAGATTTGGTAAATAGAATAATCTCAAATCTGACAAATAACAATATTGTACTTGTTCATACATCAAAACTGTTGAAAAATTTTGACGGTTTTTCAGAAGACACAATGAATGCTGATTTGACAAAATCAGGACTTGCCAATGCAATAACTGATTTTCTGGCAGAACTTACAAAACAAGTCCTTAATAGAAAAAGAGCTGTTCTAATAACATTAGGCGGAGAAACCTCTTATAAGTGCTGCAACGCGATTAATGCAAATCAATTAAAACTTATTGATGAAGTTCTGCCTGCCATAGCTCTGAGTAAAAATATTAATTCTGATCAGTGGATAGTAACAAAATCCGGGAATTTAGGCAGCAGCAGTACACTAATTGAAATCCTCAAGTACTTTGAAAAACATGAGGGATAAAGTTGTAAATACAGCAGAAAGGGGTTTCAGTGCAAAAAATTGCAATAACAACCGGCGACCCTAACGGTATTGGAACAGAAATTACAATAAAAGCATTAAAACAGCTTGATATTCCAAAAGATAAAATTGCAATAATTAGTAATTCAAAAATATTATCTTATTACGGACAGCTTGACAAAGATTACGAAATTATTGAAATTCCTTATTCAAGCCAGGATATTCAACCCGGGAAAGTAACCAAAGAAGCCGGTGAATTTTCTTATAAATCATTGATGAAGGTTTGTGAAATAAAACCCAGAGCTATTGTCACAGCTCCAGTTGCTAAAAATTCACTTCATCTTGCCGGATATAACTTCAACGGACAAACCGAAATTCTTCAAAAGTTTTTAGCACACGACAGTCAGCTTGCAGAAATGCTATTTGTCGCAGGAGGATTTAGAGTTCTACTGCTGACAAGACATTGTGCATTAAAAGATATTTTTTTAAACAAAGACCTTGTAGTAACAAAAATAAAAAATTTGGTTAACACATTCGAAAAACAATTTGAAATTCCTAGCCCGAGCTTTGCGCTTTGCGGGTTTAATCCGCATGCCGGAGAAGACGGCATTTTAGGCAGAGAAGAACTTGATATTTTAATACCGGCAGTTCAAGAATTACAATCAAATGGTATAAATATAACAATGCCTCTACCTGCAGATACTTTATTTATAAAAGCATCTCAACATTTTATAAATAAAACAAAAGATAATTACGATTGCTATATCGCAAACTACCACGACCAGGGACTTATTCCGATAAAAACAGTTGCAGGAAACAAAACAGTAAATATGACAATCGGACTTGATATAGTAAGAACTTCTCCCGGACATGGAACAGCTTTTGATATCGCAGGAAAAAATATTGCAAATCCTGAAGGCATGATTTCTGCGATAAAAGAAGTTCTTTAAAATTGGTTGAATATTTGCATACAACCATCTAAAAATTTGACAATCAAAATTTTTAAAATTATTTTAGAGGATAATTTTTTGGAATTTTCCAACCATTCTCCCTAATTATTGCAGCACAGTACATTCCATCACCTCCGGATGAACAACTGCGATTAATTGCCGCTGTTCCTTTATCTGCACCATACGGTATTATAGAATCAGCTTCTTCTATCCGGTAAAAGAAAAACACATCATGTCCAAATCGGTTTGGCATATCTGAACCATTGATATCTATAATGATCATTTTATCATTGCCACTAGACGACAAACCATCATTACGAAATGCAAATGTATATAAAATACCATCCATAGAAATAAAAGGAACTCTGCCTACATTAAATGGCGAATCATATAATCCTTGGTTTCCATTCAAATATCTCCACGGATATGTTTTGTATCCACAAGAACCTTCTCCTTTACAAATTTGCATTATTTTAATATACGGACGAAAATATTTATCTATAAATTCAACCGGAGATAACGACTTATCCCAGGTTTCCATTTCTCCATTTTCTGTCTCAGACAATCTTATAGCTTGATTAATAGTAGAAAAAGCCTTTTCTACCTGAGTTGCTATCCTATGTCTTTTATGTGCCGTAATCAAACCGGGTATAGTAAGAGCTGCAACAACACCGATAATAGCTAAAGTTATTAAAACTTCAGCTAAAGTAAATGCAGCAAATTTTCTACTCATCTTATAAAACAGGTCATTACAGTCAGTTTTAAATTTTTCTGCGGATAAATTATTCACCACATGATTGCCACAATCGCTATCACTCCTTTGCGGTGACAAAAAATTCAGATTACTGCTTAATAGGATTTTGTCCTGCTTGTGATGACTCAATGTAACATTCGCTAAAAGACCAAATAGGTGTAAAACCTTATCAAATGAAGGCTTTAAAAGGTTACCCCCCCCCGAAACTCAGACTATTTCGTAATCTTAGCATAATTTACCAACCTTTCTTCATATATGACACCAGTTTTAATATATCATATATTTTAATTTAGTCAACAATACAATTACTACAAATTTTGAAATACTCACACCGTGCACAACTTTCGCAATTACATTTATATACTGTATCTCCTGCGATTAATTCACAAATTTTTAGCAACTTTTGCTCATATTGAACTTTTAATTCCGGAGTAAAATCTACTACATAATTAACGTTATCTTTTAAATTTATATAGACAAAAGATATTGAATCATAAGCACTCAAAGCTTTATCAAGAGAAAGCAAGTAAACCATAGTTTGCGGATCAAATTCCGGATTTTTTGGAACAGCCCCTGTCTTATAATCCAGAATATAATAGTTTTGTTCATCATGAACAACAGCATCTAATCTCCCGCCAATCCAAAATTTACCAAGCTTACAAAACAATTGATACTCGGATTTTAAATAATCTTTTTGAAAATATTTATTATTTAACAATAAGTTCCAAACCGTGCGTTCATCTTCATTAAGAGAAGTTTCTATACGGGAAATATTTACCCCCTGCAAAAAATAATTAGCAAGAGCATGAATCTTCTTACCTTTTTCAAACGGAACAGAAGACAATGGCACTTTTACAGAAGCAATATACTGATAATAAAATTTCTTCGGACAAGTCATATATGTTTTTAGCATATTTGGAGAAAAATTATTTATCATATATACCCCCGACACTTATAGCCTGACAATTTAACAAATCCTCAAATATAACTCCGTTAATATGGTTAGTACTTTCTTTCCCAAAACGATTTTTAAGTTTTTTAGAAACTGTAAAATATAGCTTATTTTTGGCACGTGTTATTGCAACGTATAATAGTCTTAAATTTTCTGCAAGTATTTCTTGTTTTATTTCATATTCAGACTTTCTCTTGTAATTAGGATTTAAATTTTTTACAGCCTCAATAAAATCAGAAGACTTTAAATTTATAGTATCCATGGACAAAGCAAGATTCCGCTCAGTCATCTCCGGTAAAAACACCAGATTAAACTCATCGCCTTTTGATTTATGCATAGTCATAATCTGAACTTTTCCAGCAAGAAATTTCTTATCTTCCTCGTCTTCCTCTGAAAAAAACTTAAAACCGCTCAAATTAGGTTTCTTAGACAATTCAGAAAGACGATTAACCGCATATTCTAAAGAATTATTTTTAATACAAATTCGTTTTATCAATGTAGAAATCAAATAAATATTAGCTTTTTCAATATCACTTTTAAAAAATCCCATACCTATTTTAACAGCAAGTTCACTCGGAGTCAGATAGCATAATGATACCCAATAATTCAAATCCCAGTAAAATTGTTCAAGAACAATATTATTGAAATTATCAGAATTAAGCCTTATAAAAGGATTTTCATACTTTCTTATCTCAGCATCTAACCCTCGCTTATAAAACCCTAAATCAGCAAGCACTTCAAAATTTTGAGCAACAACATCATTATCGAACGGATTTAAAACCATCTTCATAACTGCAAAAATTGCTTTAAATATAGCTTTTTGTTCCAAACATTGATTACGCGTAATAACCTTTAATCCGCTATTTTCAATCAAATTTTGCCATGCTGCAACCTGGTAATTGTTTCTCAGTAAAATTCCCACGGTATACCCGGGATGCTTGGATAATGTATCTTTAATAATTTTCAAAACAGCATTCCGTTCTTCAAGCATGGAATCAAAAATCGCCCCTTCAACAGATGCTCCTTTTGATTCATTAACAGGATTTTTACCGGCAACAGGCTGCATATACATCTTAAAAAAAGCACTCTCACTGTCCTTATTTTCAAAAGCTAAATTTACAAGTCGATTGGCAGTTTCCCACACATCTTTTGTACAACGCTGCGAACAATTCATTGTTACATTATTGTTGTCTGTAATAAATCTTCTAAAGCCTTCAACATCGGCATTTGAAAATGTCGCGGTAATAGACTGATTAACATCCCCACACCTGATTACATTTTTATGTTTACCTGCCAATAGAGAAATCAATTCCTGCTGAACTCCGGAAGAATCCTGAGCTTCATCTTCAATAAGGTATTCACAAATTTCCTGATAGTGAGATAATATATCAGGATTTTCTTTCAATATTCTCACTGATCCTGTGAGCATATCATCATAATCAATTAGATTATATTCCTTTAAATTATCTTGATAAGCCTGATAAAACATAATAAATTTTTTAAGTTTGAAATCTGACACTGAACCACTAAATTCTCCACCGCCCATCTTAAATACAGACACACCCCTGTCAAATTCTTCTGATGTTTTTTGATCAATTTTAAGGCGGGAAGCAATCTCTCGCAAAATACGGCCACGCTGTGAATCATCACAGATTTCAAAATCTCCTGATAAACCAAGTTTTTCATAATTCCCGTTTTCTTTTAAAATTCTCAAAGCCAAACCGTGTATCGTACTAATATTTGGTAACTTTGCAGAATTTTTACGAACATTTTTAATTCGCTCTCTAAAATTTCTTGCAGCCGAATCCATATAAGTTAAAACAAATATACGTTCAGGATTTATTCCTCTTTCAAGAAGTTTTATAATAAGAGCAAGCAAAATAGTTGTTTTTCCTGCTCCGGGGACAGCAGAAATTCCCATAAAACCTTTAATATAATCTAATACAGGTTTTTGATCTTCTCTTGGAATTATCTTAAATACAGGGGCATTATCTACTTTTTCATCATCCTGCTCAACTATAATATATGGTTCAATTCCGCCGTAATTTTCAACACCGTTTGAATCAAACAAACTTGAATAACAAAATACTCTTTCTCCTGCACAAAGTGATAATTTTCTTAAAACACGTGCATTTTTATCTTTTGATAATTCAATATTGTCTTCAAGAGTATACTCATCTTTATCCCAATCTTTTTGAAAAACCCAGGCATTATACAAAGGTCCCGTATCAGATTTTATCCACTCAGAACTTGAAACATCCAGCCATATTTGATATTTAGTTTTTATATGATTATCAATAATTTTTTGCGGAGTGGAAACAACTAAATCACTTCTGCCGATATCTAATACCGAATACGGATTTTCAGCAATGATAGAATTTTCAACCTGCAATATAATATCAAGTTTTCTTTTATTGAAATTTGCGCCGAAAATATTCTCAAAATCAACAATCTGCTTCAAAAAGAAATTAAATTTATTAATTTGTTCAATATCTGCAGCCGAAATACTAAAAAGTTCATTATAAATAAGAATAATTTGCTCTGAAATTTTCAAATCAGAAAAAGATAATTTTTCAACCAGAGCAAGAAATTTATTATACGCACGATTATAATCTTCATCCCCAAAATCATACACAATAAATTCTTTATTCGAATGAAAATGTTGTAAAATTTCTTCGCAATACTTTAATGGGATTTTCAAAAACTCTGACAAAATAATTCTTATATCAAATTCACTCAAGGAATATTTCAATTCGGTATTGAGCTTTAATATTGTAATTGCAGCCTGCACAAAGCGGTTTTGGATAAGCTTTTCACTGCCTGAAAGATATAACAGGTTAATACTATTCCTAAGATTTTCCCTTAAAGAAAACTTCAGCATATCATCAATAACAGGAGAAATTATAGCTATATCACAAGGGGCAGCCTTATTCACAGCAACAAGTTCTCTAACCTTAGCTAAAGCTGCTTCTACCATACCTGAACGCTTTGAAAAAGATTCATAAGTAAACTTATCTAAAACATTCAATTGACCGCAATAAACATTATCATATAAAAGCTTTCCGATTTTTTCAGCACTATTTTCCGAATCCAAATGAATTACCTCTGGATATTTGAACATCTTCAAAAATGAAGTAAAATTATTTTTATCAGCACTCAAATATCCGCACCTTGAAGAACCCAAAGGATCAACAGCTATATAAAAATCCTTTAAATTTTTCGATAGATATTCAATAAAATCAACACATATAGGAGTACATTCATCCGCATCATCTACAAATAAATATTTAATATTTTTAAAATAATCAGTGTTTTTGTATATAAAATTGAACATTAAACACTGCCTTAAAT
>CABUAQ010000065.1 GCA_902489575.1 uncultured bacterium | reverse complement strand
TTTCTTTTCTTAAACATGTTATATCCATAATATTCTCCATTAATACTTATATACTATATAATAACATATTTTGATACTATAGCAATCAAATATCAATAATTGTATTTATTTAAGAAGATTTTCAAGAAAAACACTAATATTGATCTTTAGTGTTTGAGCTATTTTAAAGATCAGAAAAAATTTGTTATTTAGCAAGTATTTTTTTAATTTATATCAACAACACTGACTCCGTCGCCGCCTTCTGTGTCTTGTCCGGGTCTGAATTTTGCAACATAAGGAGATGTTTTCAAAAAGTCACGCACGGCTTGCTTTAGAGCTCCTGTACCGTGTCCGTGGATAATGTATACCGGCGATAGGTTGACAAGGCTTGCTTTATCAAGATATGATTCAACTTCATCCAGAGCATCTTCTGCACGGTATCCTCTTAAATCCAGTGTAGAAGACATCTCAAGACGTTTTAGCTCAAATTTATTAAATGATGTTCCCGGAATTTTAATTTTATGCGGTTCTTTATATTTTTCATCAAGGACAGCGAGTTCATCTTTTTTTACTTTCATTTTCATATTGCCCATATCGACAAAAAGTCGCTTGTTTTTATCAGGTAAAGAAAGTACTGTCACTTTTTGGTGAAGGTTTTTAAGCATTAACTCGTCGCCAATAACTACTTTATCCCAATTGATTTCCAAATATTTTTGCTTATCTGTAACCTGTTCAAGTTCATCTCTGAAACCTTCTTCAAGTTTAGCAAGACGGGAGTATGCTCTGCGTGCAATTTTTTCTGATTTTTCTTTTCGTAATTCATCAAGAATTTGTTTTATTTCGCTTCGAGCTTCCATCATTTCTGCATCAAACTTATTTTTTATATTTTTTATTGTTTTTGTTTTATCTTTTTTTACTTTGTTCAGGTTTTCTTCGTATTCTTTTTTTATTTCAAGTGAAGATTCTTTTAATTCTTGAGCTTTTTCAAGATTTTTAGAAAGTTCCTGATGGGTTTGCTGCAATTTTTCAACCACGGCAACTGTCGGGTCTTTTTGGGTTATTAGTGTTGTTTTAGCTTTGTTAACAATTTCCTTATCAAGTCCCAAGTTTGCGGCAATCGATATTGCGTTACTCAGCCCTGGAATTCCGATAAGCAGTTTGTAAGTAGGTTTTAGTGTTTCAGTGTTAAATTCAACTGAAGCATTTTTGAAAAAAGTATTTGAATATTCTAAGGCTTTTAATTCTCCGTAGTGAGTTGTAATTACGCTTGTTACATTGTTTTGTGCAAGTTTTTCCAGTATTCCCTGAGCTAATACGGCACCTTCGACAGGATCTGTACCTGCACAAATTTCATCCAATAGAACAAAAGATTCATCCGAACTTTTTTGAAGTATTTCAATTATGTTTGTCATATGGGATGAAAAAGTCGACAGGCTCTGTAAAATACTTTGAGAATCTCCGATGTCTGCAAAAATATCTTTGAACGGGTAGAGTTTTGCAAAAGAGCAAGGAAGAAACATTCCGGATTTAGCCATAAGAAGAAATAATCCGATTGTTTTTAGAGTAACTGTCTTCCCTCCGGTGTTTGAGCCTGTGATAATGACAGATTTATAATCTTTGCCTATTTCAAAATTGTTAGCAACGACATTTTCGCTTACCTTTAGGAGAAGCGGGTGTTTCATGTTTTCAAAATAAATATATTTTTCCTCACAAAGTTCAGGCTCTACTGCGTGAAGTTTTACTGCGTAACGAGCTTTTGCAAAGTGGAAATCAATTTCTGACATGATAGTTTCAGACATTTCAATTTCTTGTAGATGAACTTTAACCATATCAGTTAAGGCAACAAGAATTCTGATACATTCCGCGTGAATTTTTGATTTAACTTCTCTTATTTTGTTATTCAAAGGAACGAGTTGTGCCGGCTCAATGTAGAATGTTTTAGCTGAAGCTGATACATCATGGACAATTCCAGGGACTTTCGTTTTATTTGATGCCATAACCTGAAAGACAATGCGTTCATCTCTTTGGGTATAAATATTATCTTGAAGGTATTTTGAAAAATTCGGATTATTTAAAAGAGAATTGATTTGATCACGAATATTCTGTTCAGTATCTTTAAGAGAGGAGTAAAGACCTTTTAATTCAGGTGTTGCGTTTTGGCGGATGTTAAGACTTTCATCAAATGTTTCAAAGATTTTGTCTTCTAAATCTTTATCCGCAACAAGTTTTGAGGCTAAATTTTTTAACAGGTAATTTTCTTGCGAATTTTCAAATATAAATCTTTTTAAAAGTCTTGAAGATTTCATTGTTTTTGCAATGTCGTTTAATTCTTCTTCCGACAGATATGATACAGCTGAATGATTTCTTATTTTTTTTACATCCGCAATAAATTCAGTGGGGGTATCTTTTGCAAAATCAAGAATTTTTTTAGCCTCGCTTGTAAATTCAATTTGCTGTTTAATTTTTTCAGCGCTGTTGAGAGCTGCTGCTTTCATGCATAGATTTTTGCTTTGGGCAAATTTTGCATACTTTGCCAATTCTTCTTTTACTTTATCAAATTCTAATGAATGCTTGCTTTTTAATGTGATATCCATAAATTTATTTTATCACAAATAAAGGGTGTGTATGATGAAATTTTTGTTACTTATTTTATAAGTGTAAGTGATTTTACTAATTGCAATATTTGTTTTGTTGATTATCTTTTTACAATGTTTTTACGTATTTTTATTATATAATCCGAATATGGTAAAAAGTGCATATATTCATATTCCGTTTTGCAGGTCAAAGTGTCATTATTGTTCGTTTGTTTCATTTTGTAATCTTGATTTTAAAAAAGATTATTTAAAAATGCTTGCAAAGGAAATAAATTCCTTCTATGAAAATGAAATGCTGAACACTGTATATTTTGGCGGCGGAACTCCGTCTTTATTATCGGTAAGTGAATTTGAAAATATTTTAAAAATCTTTAAAATATCCAATGATGCCGAAATTACTACTGAACTTAATCCTGAAACTTTGGACTATTCTTATTTGAGAGGGTTGTATGATACAGGTATAAATCGTATAAGTTTGGGTTGTCAGACATTTAATGATTGTATATTGAAGCAAATTAATCGTCGTCATAATGCAGATCAGGTTATTAATTCTGTAAAACTTGCACAGGATGCAGGGTTTAGTAATATTAGTCTTGATTTTATATACGGTCTTCCAAACCAAACTCCGGAGATGTTTTTAAAAGATTTGAAGATGGCTGTAGAACTTGGAATTCAGCATATTTCTTTATATGGCTTAAAAATCGAAAAAGGCTCTTATTTTTACGCTAATATGCCTGATAACCTTGCTGATGATGATATGCAGGCGGACATGTTTTTAGGTGCAATTGATTTGTTGAAGAATTTAAATTTTAATCATTACGAAGTCAGTAATTTTTCTATCAAGGGTTTTGAATCCCGCCATAATTTAAATTATTGGAATAATGAAGAATATTACGGCTTTGGCGTCGCCGCACACGGATATAAAAACGGGGTGAGATATTCAAACAAATGTACAATTGATGATTATTTGTCTGATCCTTTTACTCATTCGGATTCAAAACTTTTAACCCAAAATGAAAAATTGGAAGAAGAAATTTTTCTCGGGTTTCGTAAAATGGATGGAATTTGTGTAGAGGATATAAGTCAAAAATACGGAATTGATTTTTGTGATAGATACAATGATATTTTGAAAAAATATGAAGGATTAAACCTTTTAAAACGCACAAATAAAGGATATTCTTTAACAGATAACGGCATTCTTGTAAGTAATGTTATTTTTGCTGATTTTCTTGAAGGATAAAGATTTTGACTTCCGGCCTAGTGCTTAAATTCGTGCATGCATTTAATTGAGTATGCGAGAATAAATTTCATCAATATTTTGTAAAAATGCCTGTTTGTCAAATATTTTTTCAATTTCTTCCAAAGATAAAAGATTTGTCACGGAAGAATCTTTTGATAAGTTTGCTTTGAAATCCCCGTGGTTTTGGAAAGCATCAAGGGCGTTTCTTTGTACGATTATGTAGGCTTCTTCTCGGGACATCCCTTTTGCGACAAGTGAAAGCAGTACTTTTTGTGAAAATACAATTCCTCCGAATTTGTTAGTGTTTTTAAGCATATTATCCCGATGGACAACTATGTTTTCCATAAGGTTGTTAAATCTGTTCAACATAAAATCAACCAGAATAAGGCTATCAGGGAAGATTATCCGTTCTGCGGAAGAATGAGATATATCTCTTTCGTGCCAGAGCGGAATATTTTCAAGTGCTGCGATAGAATTTGAACGTACCACTCTTGCTAAGCCGCAAAGATTTTCGCTTAATACGGGGTTTTTCTTGTGAGGCATAGCTGATGAACCTTTTTGACCTTTGCCAAAACCTTCTTCAAGTTCCAAAACTTCTGTTCTTTGCAGGTGTCTGATTTCTGTTGCAAATTGTTCAATAACGCTTGCGATCAGGGCAAGTGACTGTATAAAATATGCGTGATAATCTCTTGCTATAACTTGTGTTGAAATTCTTGCGGGTTTTAAACCCAAATTCCGGCATGTGATTTGTTCAACTTCTGTAGAGATGTTACTGTATGTGCCTACAGGTCCTGAAATTTGTCCAACACGGATTTGTTCCAGAGCGTGTTCAAAGTTGTCTTTTTGACGTTCCAATATATCAATCCAGGAGCAAAGTTTTACTCCAAATGTCATAACTTCGGCGTGTATGCCGTGGGATCTGCCTATGCAAACAGTTTGTTTGTGTTTATTTGCAAGTTTTTTTAATGTAGAGATTGTTTTTGTTATATCTTCAACAATAAGTTTTCCGCTGTCTTGAATTTGGAGGGCGAAGGCGGTGTCAATTACATCTGAGCTTGTCATTCCGACATGAACATAACGACCTAAATCTCCCAGACTTTCATTCACGCAGGTTAAAAATGCGATAACATCATGACGAACTTCTTTTTCAATTTCATCAATGCGTTCTATTGAAAACTTAGCTTTTTGCCTGATTTCTTGTGCTGCTTCTTTAGGAATTGTTCCCATTTGAGCGTAAGCGTCACAAACTGCAAGTTCTACCTGTAAATAATAATTAAATTTGGAATTTAAGTCCCAAATTTTAGCCATTTCCTGTCGTGAATATCTTTCTATCATAAAAGGATTATAACATAAAGATTTAAAGATTGAAGTTTAATAGTTCTGAAATAGTTAATTCAAAAGTTGTACAATTTGGTAAAAGTTTGTATAGCCTATATCAGTATTGTCGTGTTCTATTTCACTTATGGTCCTTCTTGGTACTAAAAAGTCGTTTGAGAAAATATTTTGTATTTGTTATCAAATTTTGGCAAATTCAGGAACTTTGTTTTTAGCCATCTGCATTTGCATATATTGCTCTTTTAGCCTGGCTTTTTCTTCATTATTAGCAGTCTTGGCTTTTTCGTTCATTTGGGTATAAAGCTCTTTTTCAACATTATTGCCTTTTATATATACATCCATGTCTTTCTCTTTTTTAAATGTATTTATATTGCCCTGGTAATTGATTTTTGGAGCTTTAAAAATTGTGTATAGGAGTGCAAAACCGCTTACGAATGCTCCTATTATCCCTACCATTGCACCTGTGGTTAAAAGTGCTCTTTTACCTGTCGAAACATTCTTGTGTTGTTTGTCTACTATTTTTTTAGCTTTGTTTGATATGTTATCAACAAGGAAATCCCCGTCGATTAATTCGAATAAAAGTCTTGCACCAATTGCAAGCCCGCCAAAAAAGGTTGTTTTTATAAGCAAAGCTTTTTCTCCCCTTTTTGAGATAGGGTTTTTGCTGTTATTATCCTTGTTTTGCGGTGCAGCTTGGTTTCCGGCTGACCCAAAGGAATATATGCTGTTAGTGCAAGGGGTTACTTTCATATTCTATGCACCTTTGATAAGCATCCCGTTCCCGTTGTTTGCCATTTGAACTGTTGTATAATGACTAATTTTTTGATCTAAATCAACGTTGTCATCTTTAACTTCTTTATCAACTTCTTCCATTATGTTGGCTTTTAATTCTCTGTCGCGGCTAAAAACATCCATTTCTTTTTCTCTTGTAAATGCAGTAACTTTTGTATTGTAAAGTTTGGCAGGCAGGGTTAAAGCTAAATAAAGGGCTCCAACAGCAGCTCCGATACCGCCTAGTTTCAGAGCGCGATTTTTTGTTCCTGCTTTGATAAAACAACTTCCAATCCCTGCCGCAGATACTCCTAATAAGGTTCCGGCACCGAGATTACCCCAGATGGCAAGTCCTTTTTCTGTACCTCTGTTGATTGGATTTTCATAGTTTTCTTTTCTTGAAGATGTGAATTGTGGTTTCGGACAACAAGTGTTGATAGCTGGGACGTTCATATTTTCTCCTTTAATTGGTATTGTATATTCATAGCTCTATAATACATGGAAACAATGAAAATTGCTTGTATATAACTGATTATTAAGATATGTAAATGCAAAATTGATACTTGTCCCCCGTTACATTCTGTAAAGGAATTTTGTAAAAAGTCATATTTATGATATTATTGGTACACTAGAAGAAGAATACTTTTTAATAAGGGGAAAAATATGATTTCAGTAAACGATTTTAAAACAGGCTTAACAATTCAGTTAGACAACGGGTTATGGTCAGTTGTTGAGTTTTTACACGTAAAACCGGGTAAAGGTGCTGCTTTTGTTAACTCAAAGTTGAAAAACGTTATTACAGGTCAGGTTGTTGAAAAAACTTTCAGAGCCGGTGAAAAAGTTGCTAAAGCTACATTAGACAGACGTGAAATGCAGTATTTATACAAAGAAGGTGCTTCATATGTTATGATGGATAACGAATCGTATGAGCAGCTTCACGTTGATGAAGCCCAAATTGGCGATGGTCTTAAATATTTAAAAGAAAATATGAACGTTATGATTTTACTTCACGAAGGCAGAATTATCGGTGTTGATATTCCGTCTCACGTTGATTTGGTTGTTGTAGATACTCCTCCGTCTGAAAAAGGAAATACTTCACAGGGTGGTACAAAACCTGCAACATTAGAAACAGGTGCTGTTGTTAACGTACCGTTCTTTATTACTAATGGAGAAACAATCAAGGTTGATACAAGAACTAATGAATACCTTGGAAGAGCGTAGAAATTATAAAGGGAAATAATATGAAATTTGAAACAGATTATATAGAAAAATTAGCCCAAATTCTTGCAGATACCGGTTTAACCGAAATCTCACTAGAAGATGGCGAACAAGCTATTACATTAAGAAAAGATGTTGTTGTGGCAGCAGCGGCACCGGTTGTGGCTTCTCCTGTTGCATCAGCTCCAACCGCAGCTCCGGCTTCTGCTCCTGTGTCAGAGGCTCCGGCAAAGAAAGGTACTCCGATTACATCACCTATGGTTGGCACTTTCTATAAATCACCATCACCTGATTCTGACCCGTTTGTAACTGTTGGTCAGTCAATTGCTCAGGGCGATGTTGTTTGTATCGTAGAAGCAATGAAGATGATGAATGAAATTGAGTCTGAAATCTCAGGCAAGGTTGTTGAAATTTGTGTCGAAGATGGACAGCCTGTTGAGTTTGGTCAGGTTTTAATGTATGTAGAATAAATTTTATAAGATAAAGAAGTGAACGGTTAAATTCTGTTCACTTCTTAATTTTGATAAGGGATATTTGGAAAATGTTTAGAAAAGTATTAATCGCAAATAGAGGTGAAATTGCCGTAAGAATTATTAGAGCCTGCAGAGAGTTGGGAATTCCGACTGTAGCTATATATTCTCAGGCTGATGCTAATTCCCTTCATGTAAGATTAGCAACAGAGGCATACTGTATTGGACCTGCAAAAAGTGCAGACAGTTATCTTAGTATTCCTGCGATAATGTCAGCGGCAATGTTGTCGGGTGCTGATGCTATTCACCCGGGGTATGGGTTTATGTCTGAAAGAGCAGATTTTGCAGAAATTTGTGAAAAACAAGGTATCAAATTTATTGGTCCAAGTTCTGAAGCAATGAGAAAAATGGGTGATAAAGCTACTGCCCGTAAAACAATGATTGAAAATAACGTACCTGTAACTCCTGGAACCGGTATTGTTCATACTGTTGAAGAAGTTCAGGAGTTTGGTAATCGGGTTGGTTATCCGATTATTCTCAAAGCAACAGCAGGCGGCGGCGGAAAGGGTATGAGAATTTGCCGTAGTGATGAAGATGTTCAATTGAATATGGAACTTTGTCAGGCAGAAGCTAAAAACTTTTTTGGCAACCCTGATGTTTATGCTGAAAAATTCCTTGAAAATCCACGTCACATAGAAGTTCAGATTGTGGGTGACAGTTATGGGAATGTTGTTCACCTTGGGGAAAGGGATTGTTCTATTCAAAGACGTCACCAAAAACTGTTGGAAGAAGCTCCATCTCCTGCTATTGATGAAGCAACAAGACAGGAAATGGGAGCTGCAGCAGTTAGGGCAGCTAAGGCAATCAATTATGAAGGTGCTGGAACTTGTGAATTCTTGCTTGATCACGATGGCAAATGGTATTTTATGGAGATGAATACAAGAATTCAGGTTGAACACTGTGTTACTGAAATGATTTCAAGTGTTGACCTGGTTCGTGAACAAATCCTTGTAGCTTCAGGTGAGAAATTGAGCTACACTCAAGACGATATTCACTTAAGAGGTCATGCTATCGAGTGCCGTATTAATGCTGAAAATCCTGCAAAAGGATTTATGCCAAATCCTGGGACTATCTCAGGTTATTTGGCTCCCGGCGGTTTTGGTGTCCGTGTTGATTCTCACGTTTATCAGGATTATACAATTCCGCCGTATTATGATTCAATGATTGGAAAACTGATTTGTTGGGGTCGGGATAGAAATGAAGCTCGTCGTAGAATGTATCGAGCTTTAAAAGAATATGTTGTGACAGGTGTTGAAACAACAATTCCGTTCCATCAGGCAATTGTTGAAGATGAAGTCTTTATGAGCGGTAAGTTTAATACAGGATTTATTGAAGATTTTTACAAGCGTAAAGGCTTGGAGGATAAGTAAATCAAAGCGGTGATTTAATCACCGCTTTTTTATTACCATGGATAATCTCTGCTGATTTTCCAGCCATCAAGCATTATTACAGCTGCACAAGCATCACCGGGTCCCCAATAACCGGAGCCGCTGGCTTTTGGGTTGCATCCTCCCCATCCTGTACCAAGTAGAGTTTGTCTGTCTTTGGTACTTATGCCATAAGAACCAAGTGTTCCGTATCCGTAGGGTTTAAATGTCGGGTTTTCGTCTGCTGTTGTTAAAATAAACGTAAATACATCTCTTCCTAACATTGCATATTTTTTATGTGGATTATGTATATAGGCTTTAATTCTTGTTACTTTGTCATACGGTGCAGGGTATCTAAAAAATCCGTATGCTACAGGTGTGCCAATTTTAGCAACTACATATTGCCCAACCATTGTATTAACAGAGCCGGGTTTAGGAAAGTGTAATGGAAATGGCAGTTTAAGTCCAAAACATTTTTCATTACTTTTACAGCTTTTATATTGTGCACCGCTCAGGTAGGGAGCAATATATGTTTCAACCCAGGGCTGTAATTCATCTGCACCGTAATATTGCCAGCCGGATGGTTCTCCGTAGTCTGCTGTTGCCATTTTTAGCACCTGATTTAATTCAGTATACGCTTTTTTTACTGCTAATGCAGTCGCATTTTTTTGATAAGTTGTAATCATCATTGGTATCGTAATTGCTGCAACTATTCCGATTACTCCAAGGGTAATTAATGTTTCAGCAAGAGTGAATGCTATTTTCTTCATACAGTTCTCCTTTATTGTATAGAGAGGTAATTATTGAAATTAAAATTACCTATCGGGTAACTAAATTCTATATTATAGGTAAGTATTTGTCAAATTTTTACGTGATTTTTAATTCAATTATTGGGCTTAGTTTTGTATCATTATTAAGAGGTGAATGTGACAAATATAAAGACTCTATTTGGAAGAAAAATTAAGGAATATCGTAGACGAAAAAATTATACACAATCGCAGCTTGCTGAATTAGTGAATGTTGATGATAAACATATTAGTTGTATTGAAAGCGGGAAGAATTTTCCTTCTCCGGACTTGATTGATAGGTTTGCAAGAGCATTGTCGGTTGAACCAAAGGATTTATTTGAATTTTACTATTTGCAAGATTTTAAAGATTTGAAATCGGATGTGATTTCAATGCTTGACCAAATTTCTGAAGATGATTTGGTGTTAACATATAAATATATAAGAACTTTTCTGTTAAAATAAGTGCATGATTAAATATTTATAATAAAAGGATTATATGAAAAATACTTATAATGACGCCGTAAATTTGTTAACATCTGTTGGAAAGTTTCATATTTCTCTGGGTTTGGATAGAATGAATAAGATTATGGATCTTTTAGGAAATCCTCAGGATAATCTTAATTGTATTCATGTTGCCGGGACAAATGGAAAAGGGTCTGTTTGTGCAATTTTATCATCAATATTGTCATGTGCTGGTAAGAAGGTTGGTATGTATACCTCTCCGCATATTTTTAAATATACTGAGAGAATTCAGATTAATAATGTGCCAATAATAGATGATGATTTTGCAAAATATGTTTTTGAAATTTCTAATCTGGCAGACAAAAATAGTCTTGATTTAACGGAATTTGAAATTCTAACATCTGTTATGTTTAAGTATTTTGCTGATAACAATGTTGATGTTGTCGTTTTAGAAACAGGTTTGGGCGGCAGGTTTGATGCCACAAATATTATTAAAAAAAACCTTTGTTCAATAATTACTCATGTTGATTATGATCATACCGAAAGGCTTGGGAATACTTTAGATAAAATTGCGTACGAGAAGGCAGGAATAATCAAACAGGGTTGCCCTTGTGTAGTTTTTGAGGGGCATGAAGTCTATAAAGATATTGCTGATAAGAATTGTTCCCTTTTAGTATTAATTAATCCATCGGCAGATGTTTCCAAGTTGGCTCTTAAAGGGATATATCAGCAAGAAAATTTATCATTGGCTTTAGCTGCAATAGAAATTATGTTCCCTGATATTTCCCAAGATGTAATAGATGATGGTTTAGCAAAAGTAAAGCATATTTGCAGATTTCAGTATATTGAAGATAAAAATTTGATAATAGATGGGGCACATAATCCTAACGGGATATCAGCATTACGTCAAAGTCTTGATATGTATTTCCCTTCCGCCAAAAGACGATTTATTTTCGGTTGTTTAAGAAATAAAGATTATGTTCATATGGTGCAAAATCTTTTTACTAAAGAAGATGAAGTCTATTTTTATCACTTTGATAACCCTAATTCTTGTACTTTTGAAGAATTATATTCGGTGAGTCCTGTTCCATCCGTTAAGTTGACCAAAGATGTAAAGATTGATTTTAATGATGGGTGTCTTAATATTATTTGCGGGTCTTTTTATATGATATCTGAACTTTTAGATTGGTTTGATATAAATATTTTATAAA
>CABUAQ010000064.1 GCA_902489575.1 uncultured bacterium | reverse complement strand
TTAAATACAGATTAATAATAATTAAATACAATTTAATTATCAACGTTTTATTAAGTTACATTTACTTCATTTTAAAATACAGCTGCATTAAATTAATAAAAAAGGTAAAAAATGAATAAAAAAGAACTTTTAGGTAAAAGACTCAGAGAAATAAGAAAACGCAGCGGAATTAATCAAGAAAAACTGGCTGAACTTATATCTGTTGAACCTGCAACAATCAGTAATATCGAAAATGGTAAAAATTATCCGTCAATGAATAATTTGGAAAATATTACCAAAGCTTTAAATACTTCTTTTTTAGAAATTTTTGACTTTGAACACAAAAATACAAGTGAAAATTTAATTCTGCAAATAAATGAAATATTAAAAAATAATCCGTCAAAACTAGAAGATTTTTATAAAATAGTAGTAGCTTTAACAAAATAAAAGTCCCTAAATTAGGACTTTTATTTTCGATTAAAATTCAAATTATTAATTAAACAATTTATCAAATCTTGCAACAGCAGCTTTAGTGTTTTCTCTACTGCCAAAAGAAGTTAAACGGAAATACCCTTCACCATTTTTACCAAATCCTGACCCTGGGGTTCCGACAATTTGAGCATTTTCCAATAAATAATCAAAGAACTCCCAGGATGACATATTATTCGGACATTTTAACCAGATATACGGAGAATGTTCTCCACCGATATGCCAGATATTATGTTTTTTTAATACTTCTGAAATTATCTTTGCATTTTCTTTATAATATCCAAGGTTTTCTTGAATTTCCTCTTGTCCTTCTTCTGTAAATACAGCTTCTGCTCCTCTTTGAATAATATACGGAACACCATTAAACTTAGTTGTCTGACGTCTTAGCCACATTTTATTCAACACACCATCGCAAAGAGCTTTCGGCACAACAGTATAACCGCATCTTGTACCTGTAAATCCCGCCATTTTTGACAATGAACAAAATTCTATTGCACAAGTCTTTGCTCCTTCAATTTCAAAAATACTTCTTGGAAGTTTATCATCTGATATAAAACATTCATAAGCAGAATCAAATAAAATTACCGCATTATTTTCATTTGCATAATCAACCCAGGCTTTAAGTTGTTCTTTATTATACACCGCACCTGTCGGATTATTTGGAGAACATAGATATATTATATCCGCATTGATTGATTTATCCGGAAGCGGCAAGAAGTTATTATCCGCATTAGCATCAATATAAACAATTTTTCTTCCTGCCATAGTATTTGTATCAACATATACAGGATAAACAGGATCAGGTACCAAAACCGTATTTTCAACTGCAAATAAATCTAAAATATTGCCCAAATCTGATTTTGCACCATCAGAAATAAAGATTTCATCTAAATCCAGTGAAACTTTATGTTTTTGATAATAATTTTGTATTTTAGTTTTTAAAAAATCGTACCCCTGTTCCGGTCCATATCCGCGGAAAGTTTCTTTCACTCCCATTTCCTCAGAGGCGTTTTTTAGGGCGTTAACAACAACTTTACATAAAGGAAGAGTAACATCACCTATCCCGAGTCTTATTATTTTTTTATCAGGATTGTTTGAAACAAATTCATTTACCTTTTTTGCAATAGTCGAAAACAAATAGCTGTCTGAAATATTTTGATAATTAGTATTAATATTCATAATTAAAACTCCCTGCTTACCTGTCATTTTTTTAAAAATTATAACATAAATAGAAAGCTTGATTGTTAAAATATATTTACTTAAATTAATATTTTGACAAAAAATATTTTTTTTTAAACTTAATTCTGGTATAGTCATGAAAAAGACTATGAATGTAGTATTTTAAATTTTAAGAAGGAATAGAATGGTAGAATATATACTTCACAAAACAACAAATGAAACTGCATTACGAACAAAGAAAATGTATGTTTCAATCCCGTTTAACAGAGTAGAAGCTGTAGAAGAGCAATTAAAAAAAATTTTTAATAATGAATTACAATCTGAAGGTTCTATTTTAGTAAGCTATAAACCGGAGATTTTATCAAAATTAGCAAAATACTTATCAGGACATATTTCTCGTCCGGCATCAATTGGAATTGCAGGAGAAACAGCAAGCGGAAAATCTACCATTACACTTGATATTATTGATACAATAAAGTCCTTTGCAACAGAATTTGAGATTAATAATGTAATTACAAGAGTTAACACCGATGATTACTACTATGATCGTTCCGAAATGGTAAAAGCAGCAGGGAGTTTTGCCGAGTTTGCAAAAAATTACGACTTAGATGTCCCTCAAGCACTGGAACTGGAACTTATGAACTTCCACATTAAAGAACTATTAGCAGGTAAACCTGTTATGCTGCCTAAATATGACATGTCAGGTACTGCAAAAAGGTTTGATAACTATACATTAGCCAATCCTTCCAAAATTATTATTTCGGAAGGATTATTTACGCTTACTGAAAAAATTAAAAGTGCATTTGACTTTAAAATCTATGTTGATGTTAGGGAACATGTGCAGAAAGAAAGATTTTATATTCGTGCAGCAGAAAGAGATTTGGGAAGTTCCGCTGACGGAATTTATAAAAATGCATCTCAAAAAGCTGAGATATACATTCGTCCTTGTAAGGCTGATGCGGACATTGTTCTATCGGGAGAAGCCGTTAGAGCAAGATATAAAGCTTTTTTAAATAAATTAATCAATATTGTTCAACAAGAAAATTTCAGGAACAAAATAATTGCTTAGAATGTAACAAAATACTAATTTCTTGAAAATAATGAAAAGCTGATTAGAATATTAATTGGATAGGTATCTTGGGAAATAAACCTGAAATTAGATGAATAAGGGAATAAAGAGATTTTTGGCTGCAGCTGCTTGTATTGCCGTAATAGGTCATACAAGTAATTTTGCCTTTCCAAAAACTGCAAATATTGATAATTATATTTGGAGTGCAAATGGAAATACGGGGATCCTTGAAAATAATATTCCTATAGGCGGACAGAATTATACCTGGAATAACACAGAAGAATCTGACAGCATATTGCAAACAGGCGGTACATTAAACCTAACTAATTACACCGAAGAAAACACCAATGGTCAAATTACATCAAGCAGCGGGAATTTAAACGTAAACAGCGGAACTCTGACAATCGGAACAGGAAGTTCAATATTAAACAACACTAACACAAAAATTCCCAACGGCTCAACCCTTTCTGTAACAGGCGGAACAGTTTATTTAAACAGCGGTGATACATTAAATGGAACATTAAACATAAATGGTGGAAATACAACACTCAATAATGTTTCTCTAAATGGGACCTTCAACCAATCAGACGGAACAACTACTATTATAGGTGATGGTTCCGCACTTGATACTTCAGATGATATCATTTCCGGCGGAAGTATAAATATAGGTAACGGTACTTCCAGTAAATTAAATTTATCCGGCGGAAGTATCCACCAGAATGCTAATGTAAACATAGAGCAAAATGCCACATTAAATATCAGCGCAGGAGATGCTCAGCTCGATAATTCCGATTCTTGGAACGGAAATATAAACCTATCCGGTGGAAATCTTGAACTTTCAGGAATAAACAAAAATCTCTCCGGTCAATTTACACAAACAAACGGTTCTGCCACCATTACAGGTGATGCCTTTTATCTTAATAATACAAATGACAATATTTCCGGCGGCAATCTTTCTATCGGTTCCGACACATTAGATGGCGAACTTATTGCAAGCAGTGGCACTATCGGTAAAAACACATATGTTGATATTAAAGAAAACGGAGTTTTGGAAGTAAGAGGCGGGAATGTAGCCCTTGACAAAAACGATTCTTGGAACGGAATTGTAGGAGTTACAAGCGGAAACCTGACTATTGATAATACCGGAAAAAATTCTTCAGCAATATTTGTTCAAACTGACGGAACAACAACAATTGTGGGAAATGATTTTTATTTAAACAACTCTTTAGATTCAATTGAAGGAGGCAGACTTAATATTGGAACAGACAGTCAAAGCGGAACCTTAAATATAGATAAAGGTTATATTAGCGACGATGTTCTTGTTTACGTGGCAGATAGCGGAAGTGTTGATATCACAAGCGGAGAGGTTACTTTTGATAGTCAGGACAGCTGGGAAGGCTCAGTTAATCTGTCTGGCACAGGAAATTTAAACATAAATAATACACAAAAAACAGGTACTCTAACCCAATCTGACGGAACTCTGAATATTTCAGGACAAAAATTTGACCTCAATAATGAAAATGATTTAATTGACGGCGGCAGTTTAAATATTGGGGATGGAACAACAACTTCAAAACTAAATGTTTCAAACGGTACAATAACAACAGACTCAACAATAAATCTTAACAATAAAAGCAGCATTGATATAAAAGGCGGGAATGTAACAGTTGATGCCGATGATGCATGGAGTGGTAAAATTAATGTATCAGACGGCACTTTAAATATCTCAGGAGCAAACAAAACAGGTATACTCACCCAAACCGGCGGCGAAACAAATGTTACAGGAAAAAACTTTGACCTCAATAATGAAAATGATTTGGTTGATGGCGGGAAATTAAATATAGGCAACGGAATAAATTCATCTAACATGAGTGTTTCACAAGGTGCAATCAGTAAAGATACCTCTGTTAACATAACAACAAACTCTACCCTTAATGTTAATGGCGGGAATGTTTCTCTTGGCTCAAACACCACTTGGAAAGGAAATGTTAACCTCACAGGCGGTAAAATTAATATTGATAATACAAAAAAACATTTTGACGGAACATTCAATCAATCCGGCGGAACAACTATTGTCACAGGATCAGGCTTTGATTTAGATAATTCGTCAGATATAATTTCAGGCGGAACACTCCATATTGGAGACAAAGTCAGTCAAACTGAAATGGGGGTTTCTCAAGGTTATATTGACACAGATGCTATAGTAAACATCAATCGCAACGGTACACTTAATATTTCGGGCGGAGATGTTAAACTTGACCAAACAGATGCCTGGCAAGGAACAATTAATATAACCGACGGCAATCTTAATCTTGATAACATAAGTAAAAATACCGAAGGAAAATTTACCCAAAGCGGCGGAACAACAATAATTACAGGAAACAATTTTAATCTTAATAATAAAGAAGACAATATTTCAGGCGGAACTTTAAATATAGGCAACGGCGGGGATTCAAGTTCATTAGACGTTTCTCAGGGTACAATCGGCAAAGACGCAACAGTAAACCTTAATACAGGCTCAAAAATAAATGTTTCAGGCGGGAATGTAACAATTGATAACGGCGATAGCTGGAATGGCAACATAAATGTCTCTGGCGGCAATTTAAATATTGATAATTTTAGCAATAAAAACGGAATACTTACCCAAACAAACGGAACAACAACAGTTACCGGTTCCGGTTTTGATTTGAATAATAAAAGTGACAAATTTTCTGGCGGGATCCTTAATGTGGGTGACGGTACACAAAGAAGTGACATGAAAGTATCCCAGGGTACAATTGACTACAATACACAGGTAAATATCCACGCGAACAGCGAGTTAAACGTAACAGGCGGAACGGTTAATTTATCAAACGCATACAAAAATGAAAATGGAGTATTTTCTCAAAGCAATGGTACTACAACCATTACCGGCAATAATTTTGCTCTAAATAATACAAACGATAGCATTGCCGGCGGTACTTTCAATATTGGTAACGGTTCAACAGTCACAGAACTAAATGTTTCTCAAGGTACTATCCACTCAGAAGCCAATACGAATATAAATGCCAATTCAAAACTTAACATCTCGGGCGGGAACGTTAATCTTGACAATACCGATAACTGGAAAGGTAATATTAACATGTCAGGTGGAAGTCTGGCTCTTGTCGGAGTTACAAAAAACCAATCAGGTTTGTTAACTCAAACCGGAGGAGTAACAACCATTACAGGTGATACATTTGACCTGAATAATTCAGGTGATAAAATTTCGGGCGGAACATTTAACATTGGCACAGATGGAGAAAACTCTGCTGTAAATGTTTCAAAAGGAAGTATAGAACAGGGAACCTCAACAAATATTGCCTCAGGAAGTACTCTTAATATCAATGGCGGGAATGTAGTCCTTGATGGGGAATCAGACAATTTTAACGGAAATATAAATCTTTCTAGTGGAAATCTTACATTAAACTCAATGAATAAAAATACAACAGGAATTCTGACTCAAACAGGCGGAACAACAACTGTTATCGGCAAAGGTTCAAAATTAAATAACGAAAATGATAACGTTGCCGGAGGCAAACTAAATATAGGTTCTGAAACTACAACAGGTGAACTTGATGTTGAAAAAGGAAACATAACAAAAGATGCTTCTATTCACATCAGAAAAGGAAGCTCACTTAATATAAAAGGCGGAACAGCAGATATTGATGAGACAAACGATAAATGGGACGGAGAAATTCAAGTTTCAGACGGCACATTGAATCTTTCAAATATTGATAAAACTACAACTCCCGACGCAAAATTCAACCAATCAGGCGGGACAACAAATATTGATAACAAATCAAAACTAACTCTAAATACCCCTGACAGCCATATTTCAGGCGGAACTGTTAATATAACAAATTCAGGTGAACTTAATATTAATAATTCATCAAACAATTCCTCTGTATTAAACTCAACAGGCGGAAAATTTTCCATCCGCAAAGGCAGCAAATATTCAATCACCGGAGGAACTGTTGATGAAGCATCTTCACTCACAGTTGATCAAGACGGTACCATTGAAGTTAACGGAGATAATACCAACGTAACGCTGGATGGGAAAAATGATAAATTCGCAGGACATGGAAAGGTTACAAACGGAACTCTGAATTTAACAAACGGAATTTCAAAAACTACAACACAAAACGGGACATTTAACCAAACCGGCGGAACAACAAATATCACAAAAGAATCAAATTTAACACTACAAGAGTCTGACAGTAAAATCTCAGGCGGAGAAATCAATGTTGACGAAACATCTGAACTAATCGTAAACAACGGAGTAAAACATTCTTCAAAACTAAATATTACAGGCGGGCATTTCGGACTAAAAGGTAAAAGTACATATTCAACAACAGGCGGTACAGTTGATTCCGATGCAAATGTAGAAATTGAATCTGCCTCAAGGCTTACCCTCAACGGAGAAGATGCCTCTGTAGCCATAGATGGGGAAAATGACAAATGGGCTGGCGGTATTAAAGTTAACAGCGGAAATCTTTATATCTCTGATGATTTAACAAAAGTAACCGACGAAAACGGCAATTATATCCAAACTGGCGGAAACATGACAATGTCAGGCTCTAAACTAGCATTAGCAGACAAAAACAGCTTAATTTCAGGCGGTAAAATCAATCTTACAGAAAACTCAGCACTTACCATAACTCAAAACGGGGGTTCTGCAATTACAGGCGGGAATGTGGTTATCGATGATACATCAGTACTTAATTATCTTGCCCAAAAAGGTTTGGTTCAAATTACTGAAGGTAATCAAATTAATATTGACACCTCAGGTTTAATCAACATGGCAAATAATGTTCGCACAAATAATGTGATAAATAATCTAACTATCAACAATGGTGAATATGGTGACGGACAAGCAAATTTTGCAATTGATATCTATGCCCGAAGCAATAAAAATGCAAGTTCTGATACCATAAGTGCAAATTCTATTCAGGTTGCAGCAAAAGATTCTACAGGTACAATTCACATTTCAGACTTTAATCTTGGCGGGGATATCTTTGGCTATGACGCTCCTATCGAGAAAAATATAAGACTTGGGAAAATTTTTAAATCTGATGATATAGGCAAGGAAGTAACATTTACAGCTACAGATAAAGAAATCTTCACACCTATTGGATACTATAGATTGAATCCTTCAGCAGCAAATGATGGTAATTATTCACTTGATCTTACAAGATTTAACCCCCAAGTATTCAGAGGACAAGTTGCAACAGCTGCTTCATATATGAACCAGCTGGTAGTAAATGATACATTGTTTAACCGTGCACAAATCAGACGTTATGGTTCAAGCTACGATCAAATATTCAAAAATAAAACAGCCATCTTAGATGGAACGGCGAGTTTTGAACGAACACTAAAAGAAGGTCAGCTATGGACAGAAGTTTTCGGAAACTTTGAAACTCTAAAAATGAATAACGGGCTGGATAAAGTTCGAAACAATTCCTGGGGTTTCATTGTTGGGGGAGATTTTGGTTTAAAAGAATTGCGTAACGGCTGGACATATATGCCGAGTGTATATTTAGCCTATAACGGCGGCAGACAAACATTTAACGGAGTAGGAATATACGAAAATGGCGGTCAAATAGGATTTATGAGCAGTTGGATGAAACGCAATTTTATTGAAACTGCACTGGCATACGTTGGCGTTTACGGTACAAATATTGATATTGCCGGAAATTCTGAAGATGCATTTAACTACTTCTTTGGTTTTGCAAGCAAAAGCGCATATGATTGGGAAATTGGAAGAAACTTTAAAATCCAGCCTTCAGTGACTATGGCATACAACATGTTTGGTCAGCAGAATTGGCATAGTGACTACGGTCAAATGGGTATGAGTTCCGGATTTTTAAACGGCTTTAATATAGCTCCGGGTATAAACTTCATTTACCAGAGAGAAAGCTGGAGTATGTATGCAACAGTTGCATATGCTTGGAACTTTTTTGCAGGAATTGACGGACAAGCCGGCAATGTTGATTTACCAAGTATAAAAATGGCGCAAGGATATCTTCAATACGGATTTGGTATGACAAAAACATTCTCTGACAGATTCAATATGTTTGCGCAAGCAACAGTAAGAAATATAGGCAGAACCGGTATAATCTGTCAGGGCGGGTTGAACTGGAGATTATAAAAGTAATAAAATAAAATTTTTGTGTTATACTGATGTTATAGAATGATTTGCGGGCATAGTTCAGTGGTAGAATGTCTCCTTCCCAAGGAGAAGATCGCGAGTTCGAGTCTCGTTGCCCGCTAATAAAAAAGAGCCATAAAAGGCTCTTTTTTTTATTGGAATATTAAACCGCTTATTTTAATACTTTTTCCATAGTTAAATTCCTGATTCTATATCACAAACTATTGACAAAATTTATACAAATTGCTACAATAATAGCAGGAGTGTGTAGGGTATGATTAATTCAGTAACAAAGCAAGATATTATTAATAGAAATTACAACCATATTTATGCACATGAAATGGCACATAAGACAGCAGGCGGCTCTTTTGCCGGAGCGATTTCTATTGAAAGAAATGCTGATGGAATTCCTATATCAGGTCATGTTCCTATTCAAATGCCCACCCTTGACAGAAAAAATCCACAGCAAACTATTGATCATGCTAATACTGTTATTCGTGCAGCATTAGCACCTGGTGATCCTTCAAGTCAGGATTACAAAGTTGCAGCGCAGGCACAGCAAATTAAAATGCAAGCGCTCGCATTTAAAGCTAAACATCAGGGTAATAATTTAGACATACAAGGATAAAACAACTGTTATCTTATCATACTCTTATCCTACTTACCATCAGGCAGAGGAAATTTCCTCAAGCCTTTCCTTTTCATGCAAGAATATTACAAAATATTCAAATACGTGAATTGTTGATTTTTTTGTATATAATATAATTGTATCGTAGGAGGAAAAATGGAAAATATAGTATCAACAAGTTACGGAAATAATCAACGTTCAAATATAAATCCAACCCGCATTAAAGTTATAGGTGTAGGCGGCGGCGGCGGAAATGCTGTTAACAGAATGGTTAAAGCTAAACTCGCAGGTGTTGAGTTCTGGCTTATGAATACAGACTTACAAGTTTTAACAACCAGTGATGCCCAGCATAAATTACAACTTGGTGTTGCCTCAACAAAAGGACTTGGCGCAGGCGGAGACCCTTCAGTGGGAGAAAAAGCAGCATTAGAAGTCAAGGATGATATTACAAAAGCCTTAGAAGGTGCTGACATGGTATTTATAACAGCAGGTATGGGCGGTGGAACAGGTACCGGTGCAGCTCCTATTGTTGCTCAAATTGCAAGAGACTTAGGCATTTTAACTATTGCTTTTGTTACAAAACCTTTCTGCTGGGAAGGCAAAAAGAGAATGGCTCAGGCCGAAAACGGGATTGAAAAACTGAAAAAATATGTTGATGCTATACTTGTCGTTCCCAACGATAAGCTTTTACAAGTTGTTGAACGCCAAATCGGTTTGAGAGAAGCATTCTGTGTAACAGACGAGGTTCTGTACAGAGGCATTCAAGGTATATCAGATATCATTACAATTCCTGGTATGATTAACATTGACTTTGCTGATGTCAAAAAAGTTGTTAAAGATTCCGGGACTGCTTTAATGGGTATAGGCAGAGCACAGGGCGAAGGCAGAGCAATTAAAGCTGCTGAAATGGCTATTAATTCTAAACTTCTTGAATCTTCAATTGATGGTGCATCAGGTGTTATCGTCAATATCACTGGAAGTTCTAATATGACATTGTATGAAATCAATGATGCAACTGCAATTATTAATAATGTTGTAAAAGATGATGCGGATGTTATTATTGGTACTGCAATTAACGAGGCCTTCCAAAATGAAATACAAATTACAGTTATTGCAACAGGTTTTGCAGAAAAACCAAGTACAATCTCATCTCCGCAATTATCTGCAGCCGAGTATTTTCAAGGAAAAACAACAAACGAAACAAATGATTTCGGATTTCCTAAAATGCCTTCTGTAAATTTGGATGTTCCGGATTTTCTTAGAAAAAACTAAATCTTTTTAACCAAAATGTATACTCTTGTGAGGAAGTCACCCAAATCCTTCACCCATTCAAGAAATATAATAAGAAAACTAAACGCTGCGTTATTAGATCACCGGAATAAATAAAGCAGCGTTTGTGCTAAAATATTTTTAGAAGGAGAATAAAATGAGCGAACAAACAGAAGTAATACAATTCCAACCAAGCGGGGTATGCTGCCAGATGATGCAATTAGCAATCAACAATGGAGTCATAGAAGACGTTGAATTTTTTGGCGGGTGTAACGGGAATTTAAAAGGAATTAAAAGCCTTGTAAAAGGCATGAAAATCGAGGATGTTATAGAAAAACTTCAGGGAATTACTTGCGGTCCAAAACCTACAAGCTGCCCTGATCAATTAGCTAAATGTCTGATTCAATATAAACAAAAATCAACAACAATGGTAAAATAAGGAGATAATTATGAAAATCGCAGTAACTTTTGAAAATGGTGAAATTTTCCAACATTTTGGACATTGTGAACAATTTAAAATATACAATGTAGAAGATAACAATGTTGTGTCTTCTGAAATTGTTTCAACAAACGGACAAGGGCACGGAGCAATTACTGAATTTCTTGCCGATAACAATGTAGAAACTTTAATCTGCGGTGGAATTGGCGGAGGAGCCCAAAGTGCTTTAGCTGAAAAAAACATCAAGTTATTTGGCGGAGTTTCCGGGAATGCTGATGAAGCTGTAAATGCACTATTAGCAGGAAAATTATCTTTCAACCCGAATGTAAGCTGCTCTCATCACGACCACGTTCACGGCGAGGAAGCACATACTTGCGGCTCTCACGGCTGCGGGAAATGCCATCACTAATTTAGATAAACCAATTTTTTTATATAAAAAAGACTTTTGATAAATGCACCAAAAGTCTTTTTTATCATTAATATATATTTCGCATAA
>CABUAQ010000063.1 GCA_902489575.1 uncultured bacterium | reverse complement strand
CAGCCTTTACTCTATAGGAGCTTAAAAATCTGCCCCCCCCTTACGGGTATTAACAAATGATTTTTTCATAATTTCTGCTCCTGTTTTAACAATTATTATAACATACTTTTGAAATAAAATCTACAATAACAATAAAAAAAAACCACTCATTTCTGAGTGGGTCGTTTTCTGCATCCTAATGGTCTCTTTTAGTGTTTATTATTTAGGAGTTTATATGTTTTTGGGGTTAATGAACTATTTATATTTAGTGTTTCGACTACACTTAAATCTTATGTAATTATTATTGCACAAGAAAATTTATATGTCAACAATATGTTTTTATATATTTTTACTAAACCTGAAATCGCACTAATAGTGTAGTTTCTACACTTTACAAAACTTAACAAGTGCTTTGGAGGAGTAATCGCCTTGTTTTAATAATAATTTTATTAGAAAGTACAATTTAATATTTCTTCAACATTAACATCGAGTGCAGCAGCAATACTGTATAACGTTTTAATTTTTACATTATTAAGACCTCGTTCAAGCGTACTTATGGAATTCATGTTCAAATTGGCTTTAAACGCTAATTCTTCCTGCGATAAACCTCTTTTTAATCTTATATATCTGACTCTCTGCCCTAACCTGAATAATAATTCGTCTTTCATTTTTTAATTTTATATTATTGACATTATTTCTTCTAACTATTATAATGTGACTATTCATAGTAAACTAGTATTAATCATTACTAAAATAGGAGAAAGGCAGCGTTTAAAGTGTTTCGTATAAATTACAAAAAACTTGTTGCATTTACATTAGCAGAAGTTCTCATTACACTTGGTGTAATTGGTGTAGTTGCAGCTATGACTATACCTGCACTAATTTCAAATTACAGAAAAAAGCAATTAGAAGTTCAAATAAAAGGCACATATTCAACAATCCAACAAGCCCTCAGGTTCGCGGAATATGAAAATGTGCCATATACTACAGTAAAAGATGGAAGTAATGCAGCAATTAAAGAATGGTTTGATTCATTTTTAGGATTACATTTAAAGGTTGAACATTTATGTATAAACAGAAACCCAAAGGGATGTTGGCACCAGGTTAAAACTTTAGCCGGAGCAAATTATGGTGATAGTGAAGGTATTGGTTCTAATATTTTAGGCTTTATTATTGCCAAAGGTGCTTCTGTGACCGTGGATGCTTATAACGCTAATGATATAAAAAATAATTTCGGAATTAATACTAATGATAGCGGTTTAGTATTCTTTTTTGATGCTAACGGGAAAGTTAAGCCTAACATTTTAGGTAAAGACGTATATATAATGGTATTTACAGAAAAAGGCCTTGTACCGGCAGGTGCAAGTAAAAGCCGGGCAGAAGTAGATCAAAATTGTTTTAATGGTGATGGCAGATATTGCCTAAATAAAGTTATTTCAGGAGGCTGGACAATCCCTGATGAAGTCTGGAAGCGAAAACGTTAAGAAATATTAATATAAAACTTCAACATTTAGCAATTATAACCTTTATATATTGTTTATATATATAAGAGCAGAGTATAAAGGATGATTTACGCATGTCAGAAGCCAAACGATCAGTTGAAACAATTAACCGCGCAGCAGCAAGTGCTGATAATTACGTAAGAGCAGATCTGGGAATTAAAAGAACTGACGAAGAAACCAGCAACATTATAAGCTCAACATTTGGAATTATAAAAAATAATCTGGAAGCACTTTGGTATTCAGTTGGCTTAGATCCTAATGTAAATGCAGCTTACGAAAGAACAATGACTGATCCTAATCAATGCATTGAAGTTCAAGGCAAAAAATTCTATCCGCATCCGGGAGTAGGTAATCTTCAAGCATATAATGAAGCAGGAAACCCATCAGGCGGATGTTTTTCAATGCAAACACTTGCGTAAATTTTAAGGAGATATAATGCAGCAAATCGGAGGAATACAACTAAATTCTAAACCAGGCACTGACTTTAACACTCAGTATATGGCGCCTGATACCGGTTTGACTAATAACACAACAATATCAAACAACCCGTTATATAACCTTCTACAAGTTATATTTCAAAATACACAAACAAACAATATTTCTCATGAAGAACCAAAATGCAATGTAATTGCAAGTAACGGTCTAAAGGTTAATACTGACGATATAAAAAAAGATAACCAAAAAATATTTACTTCAGCCTGAAAATAACTCATAAAGAAACCCTGATTTAAAACCAGGGTTTCTCATTTCAAATAACAATATTAAACAACAGCAGCTGTTTTTGATTTTTCAATACATTCAATCAGAGTTTTAGCAACTGTATCTTGTTCTTCTTTTGTCAATTCAGGGAACATTGGAAGAGAAATTACAACCTCTGTATTTTTCTCAGTTACAGGCAGCGAACCTTTTCCCATTCCAAGCCATGCATTAACTTTTTGGAAGTGTAGAGGAATTGGATAATATAACATAGCACCAATACCATTTTCACCAAGCATTTTATGAACAGCATCTCTGTTTGGAATTTTTACTGTATATTGGTGGTATACGCAATATGTATCATCCAATTCTTTAGGAGTTTGAACATCCGCACAATTTGCAAATAATTGATTATAATATGCAGCATGTTCTCTTCTTTTGGTATTCCACCCGTCAATATACCTTGCCTTAACTCGTAAAATAGCTGCCTGAATTTCGTCAAGACGGCTGTTCACACCGAGTTCATCATTATGATAACGAACCATAGAACCATGGTTTCTTAACGCGATTAGTCTGTTTTTCAAATTTTCATCATTAACAGTACAAAGTCCGCCATCACCCATTGTTCCCAAGTTCTTAGTCGGGTAAAAACTGTAACAACCGATATCACCAAATGTTCCAACCATTTTACCTTTATATAACGAACCGATAGCCTGACAGCAGTCTTCAACAACTCTTAAATTATGCTTTTTAGCAATCGCCATAATTGCATCCATATCACAAGGCTGACCGTAAAGGTGAACAGGAATAATTGCTTTTGTGTTAGGAGTAATAGCTTCTTCTATTTTTTTAGGGTCAATATTGAAAGTATCTTTATCAATATCTACAAAAACAGGTTTAGCACCAACCATGCCAATAGCTTCTGCGGTTGCAACAAATGTGAATGCTGTTGTTATAACTTCATCGCCTGCACCTATATCTAAAGCTCTTAATGCGATATGTAAAGCATCAGTACCAGAGTTAAGGGCTACTGTGAATTTACATCCGATATAGCTTGCCAATTCATTTTCTAAAGCTTTGACATTAGGACCGAGAATATAACATCCGGATCTCATAACTTCACACACAGCTTTTTCAGCTTCGGCGCCAATTTGAGCGTATTGACGTTTTGAATCAAAAATAGGAATCATATTTATCTCCTTTTCATATTACTACGGATTTCCGATATTATAATTATACCATGCCCCTCATATGCCTTAATATAAATTTTATATTTAAGAACTGATGTTTAAACATTAGCTCTTTTACTTTAATAAGTTAAATCATCTGAATGTAAATAATCCATATTACCTTTATCAATAATCCAGCCCGTACAAGTTCCATAACCGCCCCATCTACGGCCCATACAATTATTATTAAATAACTCCAGCCAAACTCCATCCTTTTTATGCCCCAATGGAGTTATCCCATCTTGATAAATTTTAAACTTGAAAAGATCTTTACCGTCAACATTTGGACCTGATGCACCATTTATATCAAGAGTAATATAACCACAATTTCCAAAATAAGAATGACTATTTAACTCACCAGTGCACCAGCGGGATGTGTAATTATCACCATTACCCGCATGAAAAAGCACAACAGCCCCATTATTTAAGGCATAACTATTTAAGCTGTTATCTAAATAAACTGTTCTACCATTATCTTTAAATCTAGTTTTGTAAACTTTACCAAAACAATTATCACGTTTGCAAGGCGACAAAGTCATAAAATGGCTTAAATTATTAACCATATTTATTTCGCATTGAGATCTATCACTATTTGAAACTCTTGTACACCAGGACGAAACTTCACCAAATTCATCTATAGCACGCCTGAAACCCTGCGACAATATAGAATAAGTTTCTTTAACTTGAACAACTGTAGCTATTTCACGAGCTTTTGCGATTAAATTAGGAATAGTTAAAGCTGCAACCACACCTATTATACCCAAAGTAATTAAAACTTCCGCAAGCGTAAAGGCTGCCAATTTTTGAAAAGCCTTATCAAATGAGGGCTTTAAAAGGTTACCCCCCCCCCGAATTTCGCACTACTGTTGAATTTTAGCATTCTTCCTCCTATGAATTTTCAATTTAACCACGAGTAATTATAACATAATTGAAAACTTATTACAAAAATTACATTATTAAAAGCAGTTTTAACAAATTTATTAAAGATTTTCCAAATTATTCAAAGTCTCAACCTGCTTTATTATGTGAGGATTTGTACCATAACATTTCATAGCTTTATTAATAGCTTTTTTGGCAGCTTTCAAATATTTCGGATTAACAGTTTGTTTAAAAAGCATTTCATTTGCACAAGACAAATACAACGGTGCGATAAAATCGTCAGATGTCTTACTTAATTTCTTAAAATATTTAATCGCATTAGTAAAATTACCATTAACATAATTACGGTAAGCAATACGTTTTAATTTATCTTGAGCACTCTCAACGGCATAAAAAGTTTTTGGCTCATCTGATTTATTAAGAATAATAGAAACTCTATCAGAAGATTTTTTACAATTCAGAACATCACTTTTATAAATATTTTCTCGACCTACATAAACCCAATCAGGATCGATAACTGCAAGATTTTCATTATAACTTGCAATTCGATCTTGAATCTTAGGGTGAGTAGAATCTGCATATAAAACACTGCCGGTTCCCAATGCATCCATAAAGTTAAGAGCTTCTTTAGCTTTATAAGGAGAATAGCCGGCACGAACAAGCAGATTTATAGCCTCAGTATCTGCCATATATTCTAAGAAACGCATTTTTGCATATATTTTACGGGTATTGATTTCTTTAGCTAACAAAGCAAGATTGTCTGTATCAACAAAAGCCTTGAGTCTTGCCAACTCATACAACAACTCGGCTTTCTGCTGTCCATGACCTAAAATTAGATGTCCCATTTCATGAGCCAGAACAAATGCCAAAGCATCTTCATTTGTATATAATGCATCATAAAGTCCGGTATTAACTTCAATGTAACTTCCTTCAAATGAAGCTGCATTAAAATCCTTAGATTTTCTAACAGCAATTCTCCAGTTTACATAATCCAAACCATTTGCACGAATAAGTCTTTCAGCAACCCGATACACCTTATAAAAATCAACCGCAGCCGGCTCTATATTTATAGAATTCATATTTTTATTCAAAACAGGTTTAATTTTTTTTCTATAGGTTTCTTCATCTTTTGCTAACTTTGCTTCATAATCGCTTTGTTTTATAACACTATAATTCGACAATTTAATAAGTCCGGGATCTTTTATGCCCTGAATTTTCATATCAATATCAGAAGGTTGGACATTATAATTTTGCTTAAACTTATCGGCCGTATTATAATGTATGGTTCTTTTGGTCTCTTTCAACTGCCTGTCAATATAAGATTTAGCAAAAGCACCTGAATGAATAACACCAACAAGCAACAATGCTATTAAAAACTGCTTCATAATTTCACTACTCCTAATTCTTGAATTATTATAACTTAAATAAAAAATTTTATCTATAAGACTTAAGAATAAACCCATTCTTATTATATGCGTATGCGACAAAAACCAAAAATCAATCTATATTTAAAACACACCCCCTATGAATTCAAAAAAACAAATTCCAACAATGTGTATCCAATTAAAAAAGAGCTTGAGTTGATCTCAAGCTCTAAAGCAATAAAAAACTCCCCAGGCTGGACTCGAACCAGCAACCCTTCGATTAACAGTCGAATGCTCCGCCATTGAGCTACTGAGGATTATATACTTATGCTACAACAAAAAAAATTTATTGTAAAGTACTTATTTTAAATTTGTCTATATTTGACAATTGAGATTTTGATTTTATATGCTAATATGTCTGGTAGATAGGAAAATACAAATAAGAAAGGAGTTACATCATGGCAAATCCTACTTTAGGGGAAAGAACATTCCATCCGTCATTAGAGTTGAACGAAAATTCCCATATTATGACAATTAACGGAACAATTATAAAAACTTGCTTGCTTGGTCTTTTGATGACCGCAACTTTTGCATACAGTTGGGGACTTGTGTTAACAGGGTTCGCGGACAAAGCTGATATGCTTTATAAAGGAGGCCTTTTCGGAGGACTTATTTTGGCGCTATTTATTTGTTTTGGCCCCAAAAATAAATTTTTAATGATTTCGACTCCGCTTTACGCAATGTGTGAAGGCTTAGCTCTTGGCTATATCTCTGCGCTTGCCAATAAAATTTACCCCGGAGTTGTTTCTCAGGCTGCAATAGGAACAATATTTACACTATTTGGCATGTTCTTTTTGTATAAAACTAACCTTGTAAAATGCACTGATAAATTCAGAATGGTTATTATGAATTCTACTTTAGCGATTTTTGGAATCTACTTATTGCAATTTATTTTAGGATTTTTTCATATCACAATTCCGGGTATATTTTCAAACAGCCTGATTGGTATTGGTTTTAGTATTCTTGTCGTTGCTATTGCTTCTTTTAATTTGATTGTAGATTTTGACATGATTGAAAGGTTTGCCGGTAAAATCGATAAACACTTTGAATGGTATTGCGGATTTTCGCTGCTTGTAACTATTGTTTGGATGTATATCGAAATACTAAACCTATTAATGAAACTCCAAAGCAGAAATAATTAGTATATTAAATATATTATTCGTTATGGGTGTTGCAAAATTGCAACACCCATTTTTGTTAAGTAATGTAAATCTTCAAAAGCCGTATCCTGAGGACTTCAGGAAGGAAGGACAATTTATAAAAAAAGAATGTTTTTATATAAATATACGTAAGGAATTAGGGGAAATATATGGTTATAAACAGATTAACAAAGGCTGCAGTTCAAGCTGCACGCAAAGCTAAATACGCAGCGCAAGTTCAAGAAATTGCACAGGGTTGGAAATTTACACCTGCAGCTTCTAAAGCTGATACAGGTACTACAACCGCTGTAGCCAAAAAAATCAAGTTACTGGGCAAAATTAAAAGGTAGCGACAAGCTTTACTATATAAAATTCCCTCAAACTGAAGCTCACGCAAGATCAGAACGAATTGCAACAGAATTATATAGACTGGCAGGAGTCGAAACAAACAAAACAAAAATAATAACAGAAACAATACCTGCACCTCCAAAAAAGAACCAATTTCACAAAATAAACATAAACCACTGATACAGCAATTATCCCCTATAATCTAATACAAATAGATGAGTTTTTGCTCTAATAATTAAAGATGTAAGATTTACCCCCGACATGACATGTAAATCTATATATTGTATTGGAGCTTCAAAATGTCAGAACAAGTTTTAATGCCGATGATAGGCACAGACAACATCGAAAACAAAGAACGAGCAAGAGAATCTCTTGAGAAAGCAAGGCTTGCCCACGAAAAATACCTGATCGGTCAAAGAAACAATGACCTTCAAGAAGCCGTTGAACATTATGTAGATGCGGTAAAATATGATCCGACAATTCCTGAAACATATTACAGACTTGCGACTTTAATGTGGGAACAAGGACAAATCAGTGTAAACACAGCAATAGAACAATGCAAAACTGCAATTTCTCTATCTCCTAATAACAAGGATGCTCACTTATATACAGGCTATTTCATGCAACTTGCACAAGATTTTGGTTCTGCTGAAAAAGAATTCAAATCAGCTATTGCAATGAACCCGCTGACTTCTGGCCGCCCGAGAATGATTCTATCCCAATCACTTTTACAAAAAATCAATTCTCAAAATGGTACATACAAAGACTATATCGGATTTTTATACTACTTTTTAACAGGAAGTGTCATGCTGGCGTGGGACAGACCTACTATGAAAATGTTTTACAAAAACATGACGAACGATATTTCTATATTTTCATACAACACAGTAGGAAAATTCTTAGAAAAATTCAAAATGTATGAAACAGCCGAGAAAGTTTATAAAAATGCAATAGATAACACTACCCACAGCGAACATTTTTATAATAAAATCGGAGATTTAGCACTTCGCAGCAAAGACATAAACACAACTGTAGAATGCTACAGAAAAGTCTTAGAAGCAAATCCGCTTAATCGTGAAATTTTAGTAAAACTCGCAACAATTATGCAAACGTACTTCCCTGAAAATACAGAAGAAGCAATCGATTGCTATGAAAGATTATTGGAATTTGATATAGATACGGCTCAAATTTACTATGAATTAGGGCATTTATACATGTCAAAAGAGGATAAATTAAATTCTGTCAGTGCATTTAAACTTGCAGTTGAAAGAGAACCTGAAAATCCGTTCTTCAACAACTCCCTTGGCTACGCTTATGCACGAGCAGAGCTTTATGATGATGCAATTGAGCATTATCAAAAAGCTATTGCCATCAACCCTGATGCCGAATGGACATCTATTGTTTGTCAGGCACTTGGTTCAATTTACGCAGAAAACAAGGGGAATATTGAAGCGGCTGTCTCAACATATCAAGCAGGAATAATTCTTGATCCCAAAAACTATGATTTATATATCGCACTTGGCGATATTTATATGGCAGATTATGATTTGGACAAAGCAATACGCTCTTACTGCGATGCTATTACCCTGAATCCGGAAGATTTCAGAGCATACTCAAAAGTCGGAATAGCTCTATGGGAAAAGGATTACCTTGAAGAAGCTCTTGTTGCGTATCATAAGGCTGTAGAATTAAAACCTGATAATGAATACGCTCAAAATAATCTTGGAATTTTATACCTTGATGGGCTCGCAGATGCTGAAGAAGCTTTAGAATACTTTGAAGAAGCAATTGCCCTAAATCCAAACTACACACTTGCATACTTTAACGCAGGACGTGCAAGTCAGGAAATGGGATTTACAAATGATGCAGCACACTACTATCAAATGGCTATTGATTTAAACAGATTAACGGAAGAACTTGAAGAAGAAGATATTCAAGCCCGTCTTCACAGTCTGTTTGAAATATAATAACACCCATTGCTAAAGTTTATTCTTTCATAAGGATATATTTATACATTATATTAAATGAGGTAATGTTGCACTTGTGCAGACACAAGTGCTTTTCTTTTACCTTATTATAAATTTTCAATTACCTTATTTGTAAATTCATCTGTAGATAAACTTCCACCTAAATCCGCAGTCTTAAAACCGTCATCAAGAGTTTTAAACAGGGCTTTTTCAATTTTATCAGCAAAAACAGGCTCGCCAATATATTTAAGCATTTCAACAGCAGATAACAACAATGCTGTAGGGTTGGCTTTATTTTTTCCCTTAATATCCGGAGCTGAACCATGAACAGGTTCAAACACGGCACAATCTGTTCCTATATTTGCACCCTGAGCAACTCCTAATCCTCCAATTAATCCTGCACACAAATCTGAAACAATATCTCCGTATAAATTAGGTAAAACCAAAACATCAAACTGCGACGGATTTTGAACAAGCTGCATACATAAATTATCCACAAGAATTTCTCTTGCTCTTACTGTGGGATAATCCTTTGCAACATGCCTGAACACTTCTAAAAATAAACCGTCTGAAAGTTTCATAATATTTGCCTTTGTTACGACACAGACTTCCTTTCTATTATTCTTCATTGCATAATCAAACGCAAAACGGCAAATTCTTTCAGAGGCTTTTCTTGTAATAATTTTAATACTATGAGCAGTATCAGTATCAACTTGTTCTTCAACACCTGCATACAAGTCTTCGGTATTTTCTCTTACAACAACCAAATCAACATTTTCAAACCTTGTTTTAACACCTGGAAGATTTTTACACGGACGCAAATTTGCAAACAAATCCAGATCTTTTCTTAACTGTACATTCACTGACCTGAAACCTTTACCGATAGGTGTTGTAACCGGAGCTTTCAACGCAACCTTGGTTTTCTTTATAGATTCTAAAACTCTTGCCGGTAATGGAGTTCCTTCGGACACTATAACATCGGCACCCGCAGTTTGAATATCCCAATCAATATCAAGCCCGCTTGACTTAATAATTTTAACAACACTATCCGAAATTTCAGGACCAATTCCATCTCCATTAATCAATGTTACAGTACGCATAATAAAAACCTCCATTTAACAGCTTGATTATACTATAAACTGGAGGGGTTGTAAAAATTGTAGGGGAAAAAATAATTATAAGTCTTATTTATGAAAATGCTTTGAATGATCTTTCAATATTTTTGTTCATAGCTGATTGAACTGATTCATACTCTGTTTGTAATGAAGTATGTTCTGTATCTAAAGTTTTAATTTTGTTTTCATATTTTTGGTCTTTTGCAGTAATTTCGTTATTTTTCTTTTGATATTCAGCTTCTGCTTTGGCAATAGCACTATCATCATCAAGCTCTGTAAAATCTGAACAAGATGAATAAGTAACAGATTTCCAGGTAATTCCTTCCAAATTAACTTTTAAAGGATTTTTTTCATCCGGAATTGTATTTGTAGATTGTTTATATGATGCAGCCTCAAGAGTAACAGTCCCCTGAGTTAAAGCCTCTTGAATCCACTGTTTACTTGAAGCAAGCTTACTGTCAAGTACTGAATAATTTGTTCCATTAACACCTTGAGAGGATTTTTCTGTAGATTCTCCATTTAATCTGTACCATAAATTTGTATACCATTGAGCTTTAGTTTCATCACTATAAGTATACATATCATCAAGATTAGTACATCCCAAATCTTCAGCTTCAGCAGTCATTTCTTCTAATACTTCGTAATATTTTTGAACATTCTTATACACGTCTGTTTCGGTTTTTGAAATTGAACCGTCAGGATTAGTCTTTATTTCGTATGCAGCTTGAGATTGGGCCCATTTGTCAAAAGTAATTGTATCTGCATATGCCGCTTTTGCAGTATTTAAAGCTTCCATATATAAATCAAGATTGATATCTGTTAGCCCCGAATTATACAAAGCAAGTTTGTCATTATAAGTGGCAAGAGCACTTTGATAACTTACATAGGCATTGTATTTTTGGGTCTGAAAAGCTTGTTCAGATGTAATTGGAGCACTTTCAGTTCCATAGTTTTTATATTTTGCGGCATTAATAGCCTCTTCCCAGTCTGAATAATATTTTTGATACTCATCAGATGCAAGTATTTCAGCATTAGCTTGTAACGTTGATGATTTATATTCTTTTTCCAATCCGTAAGCAGATAAAAATTCACTCAAATTTGCAGACTTTTTAAAGTTTGCAGCATCAGCTTGAGATATAAGAAGCTGACCGCTTGAACTTACCAGTGCATACTGATTTTTCATATCAGAATACTGATACAGAGCATTAGCAGTTAAATTTTCAGTTACTGCCGCTCCTTTTGCATCATAAGTTGTGAACATAAGCTGTTTTGATGATAAAGCAGCAATATATTCACTACTTGCTTGTTCGGATTGTGTAGCAAGTCTCATTTTGGCATTGGAAATTTGCTGAGATTCATACTCATTTGAGGTCAATCTGGCTGTTATTGTAAGTAATCTTGCTTGTGATGCCGAAATTCCCATTTCTTAAAACAATCCTTTCATAACTTATTACTTACTGATTCGGCACAAGTTCCCTTTTTCTTTAACAAATCTCGTAAAATATTAATTTATGTAACAAAATTTATATAAACT
>CABUAQ010000062.1 GCA_902489575.1 uncultured bacterium | reverse complement strand
CTCTTATTCGTTTGGGAGATGTTTCAGTTAAGTATTTACAGCAGGCTGCTAATGAAAATAAAGATTTTCAATGGGTTGCGCAGTACCTTATCAGAGAAATCAAAGGGTTAGCGGCTTAATTAAATGATACTTTTAATAAAGAAAAAGGGTTGATTGGTGGATGATCAACCTTTTTTTTATGGTAAGATAAAATTTAAATGAGAGAGCATAATAATTTTAAATATACATGTTTGTTTGGCGGCGGCGCAATAAGAGGTGCGGCGCATGTCGGGGTAATCCGTGCTTTAGAAAAACTGGGGATTGAACTTTCTACTCTTGCAGGTTCTTCTGTTGGTTCTATGGTTGCAGCTTTGTATGCAGTAGGTTATACTTCGCAAGAATTAGCCGAGGTGTTTTTATCTGTAAATTTTGAATTATTTAGAGATATCTCTTTGGGTTTTAATAATAAATTTGCATTAAGTAAAGGGGAAGTCTTCTTAGATTGGCTCAGGGAGCTTATTGAAAGTAAATTCTATGGTGACAATTACCTGAAGGGACAATGCCGCAGAGTTACATTTAAAGATTTAAATAAAAATCTTATTATTATTACTACTAATATGAAAGATTTTTCTTGTCGTGAATTTTCAAATTTTGAAACTCCGGATTTTGAAATTGCAATGGCTGTTCGAATATCATGCTGCATGCCCGGATTGATGAGAGCTGTTACGCTGGAGAATGAACTTCTTGTTGATGGAGATTTGATGAAGGGGATGCCAATGTGGTATCTATCCGAAAATATTCAGAATTGTCCTGATAGAATACTTGAAATTAGATTAGAAGGTTCTTTTTCAGGTTCTGATCAAAGTCCGATTGAATATGTTAACGGCATGTATACCTGTATGACTTCTACAGAAACATCGTTTATTAAAAAAATTTATGGCAGTTATGACAGGTATGATTATCTTGTTATTGATACTGGTAATGTTGTAGTCGTGGATTTTAATTATCCAAATGAAAAGCGTCAGGCAATTATCGATGATGGTTATAAACAAACAATGAATTATTTTACAAATTATCTTGTAGCTAAAAAACAAAAGATTTTAGATGCATATTTGCAAATTTTAGATAAATTAAGACAGGTTCAAGGTTTTTTTCTTATGAAAAAATTTCTTGCAGCTAAAGGTACCTTAGCTGAATTGTTTATATATCTGGCAAAAGATGGGAAAATCATTGATAGGGAACTTGTGGATGCTATTTTTTTATTTCAGAAACTCGTATTTGCCAGTGTAAAAGCTGGTTTGTTGGGGCGTTCAAGTTGTTCAAATTATGATACCGTATCATCTTCCCTTGCCACAATTATTGCGGATTTGACTCTGAGAGTGAATGCTATGGATAAGTATATAAACAAATTTTCTGTTTGACAACGAAGTTTGTTTGATATACTATTGATGTACAGCCGGGTGGTTGTTGATAATTAAATATATTTGCTCCAGTGGCGGAATCGGTAGACGCGTTGGACTTAAAATCCAATCGGGTGCAAACTCGGTGCCAGTTCAAGTCTGGCCTGGAGCAATTTAAAAGACTCACGTTCGTGAGTCTTTTTTAGTGTAATAAACCAATTCTTACAATGAAGATGAGGATTAATCTATCTATTTGTTTATTTTTTCTAATAACCAAACTATATTTTCGCCAAGATTAATCATATTGGCTTTAGCCTCTTCGTCTGTTTGAATATCTCCTTTGTTACATCCAAATCCAAAGTTCCAGTATAATGAACCGGGTATAATCATTTCTCTCATCAAAAACATGTGGTGAATGGATGCCTGTATTGCCGGTCCGCCTCCTCGTCTTTGCGCAACAACAGCAGCACCTATTTTATGTTTAAACGGGTTTCCAATACTGCCGGCAACTACTCCGGTTCTATCTATAAAAGCTTTTAGTTCGGGGGTCATATCAGCAAAGTACGAAGGAGTTCCTAATATTAGCGCATCAGCTGAGAAAACTTCTTCCAATATGTTATTTAGTATATCGTCATTAAAGGCACATTTCCCGTTTTTTAATTTTGTGCAAGCCCAGCAGCCACGGCAACCATGGATGTCTGTTCCGCCTATTTGAATTATTTTTGTTTCGATTCCTGCTTTTATCACAGGCTCTAAAACCATATTCAACATTTGTTCGGTATTTCCACCCTTTCTCGGGCTTCCATTAATTGCAATAACTTTCATTGTTTATCTCCTTACTCATCTTCAGTAGTTTTATAGTATAGACGTTTTCCAAATAGGGTTAATGATTGTTCGTTTTTATTAAAACTAATTCTAATTATATCTCTTTTGTATTTTTTTAGTGCCATATACATATACACAATTTCAAGCGGCAGTGTTGCGCAGTAAGCGTATAATTTTTTGTTTCTTCTAATTATAAATTTTGAATTTTTTATGTACTGGCGGTTCATTCGTTTAATAGTTTTGTCAATTCTTTTTAAACAGTCTTTTTTGTCATTTATATTTTTCATCGACAGAACAATTCTGATATATCGTAATTCCCTATCATATAGTGCTGTTAATATATCCGGATTTGTGATATTGTTTTCGTTTAACCAGTTGTGAATTTCGTCTGTCCTCAAAAAAGGAATTGTATAATCCTTTAATTCATCATAGTTGTTAAGCTTTTTTATGCGCCAAAAGTAGTAAGCCTGATTTGTAAAGACAATTCTATTTGCAAGGCACATTGTTTGAACCTGGAACGGATTATCTGTCCAGCCGGAGCCTGGAGCTTCTTTGAATCTTATATTACCTTTATTCAAAAATTCTCGTCTATAAATACAACTCCAAATGCTCGGATGTAAAGATAAAAATACCGGACAGTCAGTAATCTTGAAAGTACCGGATGGAATATTATGTTGCTTTTCCCAATTTGTATTTTGGATGTATTTATATCTTTCTGTGTCGTAATTTTTATAAAAATTTGATTTTACAATATCAGCATTATTTTGCTTTGCTAGGTTATACAATTCTTCGTACATATTTTCTTTTATATAGTCGTCCGGCTCAAGTATTGCTATGTACTCTCCTTTTGCACAGTTTAAACCCATATTGCATGTCTGTCCGTAACCGCTGTTGGCTTTGTGAATTGTTATTATTCGTGAATCCTTTGAAGCATATTCATCAATAATTTTTGGGCAATTGTCTTTACTGCCGTCATCAATTAATATTATTTCCAGCTCCTTTAGTGTTTGAGCAAGTAAACTGTCTAAACATTTTTTTAAGTATTGTTCAACACCGTATATTGGAACGATTACTGAAATTTTTGGTTGTGTCATTTTTCTCCTACAAATATTTAAATATGTTATATCCCTTTTCCAGTACAGATTTTGTTCTTTTACTTGGAATTATATTTTTATTATTATCAAAATAAAAGCGGCATTCCCCGATACTTGATAGCTCATCTGCTATTACAAGTGATGTTTGAATTTCACAGTTGAGCTCTGTAAGCGAACAATTTTGCCCGTGTTTTGAAAATGTTATTGCAAATAATTTGGAGGAAAGCCCATTGCTTTTGTGCAAAATGTATACCTTATTATGTTGAGTTTGTGTATTATTAAATTGTTTTGCAAAACTTGATGCTATTTGTTCATCTGTTGTTGCCCCGCTTATTGGTGTTTTGGGTAATCCCTTTTTTATTTTGTTGTAAGAAACTGCACAAATACTGTTTTGCATAAAATTAATTGGATTTTCCGGTGATTTCTGGAGAAATCTTAAAGTTATACTTATCAATAAAAACGGGATAATCAGATGTATCGCAAATGCACTTATAGCCCATTTTATTTGTGTCGCTCTGAAATCTTTAGGCTTTTTCCACCATTCAACCTGATATGCCCAGTCATTGCCCTTAATTCCGCAATATATTTGGAGTGCGGTAAGCAGCAGCCAATTTAAACCAAAAGGAAGCTGGTACCATATTAGTGGAATAGCTAGTAGGGTTAACCATGCACGAAACCTTATACCCCATATAAATGTTAGAAGGAATGCACCCCAGTTAAATCCTTTTAAATCAGTAGGAATATTTTTCCCTTTATCGCCAGTTATAAATTCTTTCAGATCCATTGTTTCATTTTAAAAGCTTTTAATTTTGTTGTCAATTTTAAAATGTTCTGTAATCTTTTCAATTGCCTGTTTTTCATCTGTTACTACAAATTCCAGAAAGTTTTTATTAAACATATTATTTATTGACGTAAAACAGAACATATTTTCTTGGAAGCTTTTATTTTCATCAAATTGAAAAATTCTGCGCATTTCTTTTATATGATCTTTTTCTTGTACAGTTATAAACTTTACAGATTTTGGGAAAAGTACTATCTGATTGTCTGCTCCCATAATTGTTATTACGTCTGTAAAGCCTGATCTTATTGATATATTACTTTTACAAAGTGTCGCAAAATAACTTTGTTCAAATAGCGGCAGGTTTAATTGCTCAAATCTGTTAAAATTGGTGCTGTTGGTATTAAAAATGATTTTATATCCATTTTTTTCAAGTATTGCTGCAAGATTATTCCAAAAATCGACACTGATTTCCTTTTCATTATAAGAATTGGCATGAGGGGTTAACATAATAACTTCTTTACCTTGTGCCATATCGTTATAAATATCGAGTATTTTTGCTTTTGTACTGTCAGGGACTACAGGCTTTGCATAATTAAGTTTTTTTATTTCGAGCATTTTTTGATAAACCTGTGTAAAGTTTTCAGATTTGTTATTTTCAGCATCTTTAAATACGTGGTGGGATATTTCAAAAATTTTACCTATGCAAAGTCCGAATTCATTGTGAATAGAGTATGGCTGTGTGAATCCGTTTGCGTAGAAAAATTCCGGTATTACCTGCATTGATTCATCAATATCTTTGAATGCTTTAATAAAATCTTTTTGCTTTTTATTTGCATATAACATTAGTACTTTACCGCCGTGTTCTTTTTTAAACTGTTTTACCATAGCGCAGCCCATTATAAAATCTCCCCATGCCCAAAACGGGGTAAATATCCAGTAGTTTGAATATTTATTTTCAATTTGAGCTTTTTGATTTGATATTACCTTCGGCAGAAGCAGTTTATCCAGTTCATATCTCAGTTGAACCCTAACTTTTTTAGATGGAAATAGAATATTTACAACTCTTTTTAGTATTTTATTTGTTTGAAGTTCTATCATATCATATTTCCCCATTATATTCTCTCAGTTTTTTTAGCATAACTTTGTAGTAGTATTTCTTCTCTTTTATCTTTGATTTTGTTTTCCCGAATGTTAAATTATACATTATTTTCGCAAAATAGTATTTAAAATAGATGTTATTTTTATTTTGTAGAATTTTAATAAGAAACTTCTGTTCCTCTTTTTCTTCTTCTTGTGTATTAAGTATTGCATCAATTATTGATTGTACCGGTGTAAGCTTTGTTACTTTCGGGCTTTCAATTGCTTCTTTCAGCCAATTTTTTGAACGTTCAATTTCTTTTTGCAGGTTGATATTTGCCTCAATATAGTCTGGTTCTTCAAACAGGTAATCTTTACCGGTTATATCTGACGGTTTGTTTAAAAACCGATTTTCCATATTCGTTATTTTCAATAGTGTTTCGATGCGTGTTGTCTTTCTATCACAGACATTTATTGCGATAAAATGTTTATTATATATTGTAGCAAAACATGTTGCGTGAAAACTATCAGTTATAAGAATTTTACAGTTTTTGATGTAGTATAGCCAATCTTCTACAGGTAAATCTTTTTTTATATCAATTGCCTGTATTCTATATTTTTTTTGTGCCATTTTTACGACATTCATTTTTTCTTTATTGTTTGCAATCATGTAATATGCTACAAAATTTTGTTCTGTTTTATCAGATTCTTTAATTATTTGATCATATTTTGATTTGTCAATAAGAAATACAGGATCCATTACTTGAGTTCCATTCACTCCAAAGATATTTTTTAGTACATCTACACCCTCAAATTCTCTTACTGAAATATGGTCAAATCTTTTTAACCAATGGATTCTTTTTGCAACAGCATCTTGCGGTCCTTCATAGGTGTCAAGTCCAAAACTTGTTGAGTAGCTGATAATTTTGTTTCTTTGTTCAACAAAATTTAAAAATAAATGTCCATATGGCTTCTTCCTAAACCTCCATCTCCACAGTTGGTCTGAACCACAGATGAATGTTTTATATTGGTTGTTCAAGGCTTTCAGGTCATTCCAGGTGTTTACTCTGTTTGATAGTTCTATGTGTTTTTGAGTAAATTTTTCCGCAATACTGTTATTATAAGCTTCTTTTCTTGCATTACCAGGTATAAAATCTATAGTTTTTACATTATATCCAAGAGCTTTTATTGCTTCGTTAAGTGCATAGTTTGTCAGTATTGCACCTCTGTTGGGCACCCAGAACCAACCCATTACTGCAACATTGTATTTGCCGCTCAGGCAGTTGTCTACATTTTCTCTGAAACTTATTTTATCAAGATTTTGATTAAAAATTTTAATGCATGGATGTGGACTAAAGCAAGTTTTTAGTACTCGATTGCTTTTTAGAGCATCTTTTACTGATTTTTCTTCTACTGTTTTGAAATTAGATTTTATTTTGTTAAAAATCACCTGTCCGGTTTTAGTGTTAACAAATACACAAGATGTACCTTTCCTGTCATCCAGATGCGGAAATCTGCTGCCTATGCCCCAGTAGTCGCCTATTGTTATATCACCAAGCCTTGATGTGGAATTATATTTACAATTCATACAGGATTTATTCATTAGCAGGTGCGGGATAAAAGCGCGCATAAAGTCATGCGTTATTGTTTCAATTGGTTGTTTATCTGTGACAAGTGTTGTTGTCGAACTCCAGCCTCTTATTTTACTTCTGAAATTAATATCTTTGATTTCTTGATTAGGAACTGCACTTTCTAAAAATTTTCTATAGGCTTTTGGAGAAGCTGAGTGTGCACATAACAGATCAACAAGTAAAAGATTTTTATAGTCCTTTCCAAGATAGTTTTTGAAACCTGCAATTTGGCATGGACAGCCGGAAAATAAAACTTCTTTTCCTTCATTTAATAATTGTTTTAACTGTTTATATAAATCTTCTTTTATATAAGATTGAACGTATTTTGAACGTCTGAGTTTATCAAGATCATTTATATCATCAATTACTGTATGATGTACAGTCCAATCTTTAGCAAATGCTGCCCCTACAACATATCCGCCTGTAGAAAGTATTTGTTCTGCAAGGAGTGTAAATACTCCGCCTGAAGATGATACAGCCCGGATTTCATCACTTGCCTGACAGGCATAAACTTCAGGTTTCCTCTTCTTAAGTTTTGGCGCATTCAGCTCTGGGCAAACACTGTCGCATTGCCCGCAATGTACACATTTTGTTTCATCTATTGATGGTATATAATATCCATCTTGATTTTCTGTCATTGTTATTGCATTTACAGGGCATATATTTGCACACGCAGAACATCCTGCACATGATTTCAACTGTGTAATTATTTTGTGCTGTGATTTATGCATATTATTATATTTTTCCGTTTGCATTTTACCTCCTGCTTTTCTGCACTTAATTCAAAATTTTTAAATATACATTTCATCTTTATACTGTATGGTGGGCAGTAATGTACAGTATATTAGAAGTTTTACTTCTATTTTAAGTGTACGGTTTGCTCTAATTCTATTTTTCTTACTTCATCCACAGCATCTTTAAATGATTTATCTTTTCTGAACAGGGTTGCCGTTCCAAGGATAAATCCGTTTACTCCAAATTTTGACCAGTTTTTGATTCTTTCCGGGGTAACAGCACCGTCTAACATTATGTCAAACTTATATTCATTCTTTAGTTTCAATAATTTTTCTATTTTTTTATCAACATAAGTTTGGTATTGCCTTCCTGCATGTCCCGGATTTACTCCAAGTACCAGAATTCTGTCTGCAGTGTTCAAGAGCTCCTCGATACTTGCTACGGATGTACCCGGATTTATTGCGATTCCTGCAATAGCTCCGGCATTGTGGATTTTTTCAATTGTTGTTCCCGGATCAGGATCTACTTCAGGATGAATATAAATTACATCAATACCGAGTCTGAAAAGTATATCCAGATAATTATACGGTTTATTTACCATAAGGTGAGCATCAACCTTTTTGGTGGTTATACGTTTTATATACGACATATCTTGATAACCCATTCCGAAATTATCAACAAAACTGCCGTCCATTATATCTATATGAAAAGAATCAATTCCTGCAGCTTCCAGAGATTTTACTTCATTTTCAAGGTGTGCAAAATTTGCACACATCATTGACGCTGATAATTCTATTGACATTATCTTTTCTCCTTAATTGCGGGTCTAGCAATGATAAACGTTGAACAATTCAGGTTTATTTCCTCCTCAGGTTCAAGAATAATACTTGTTCCTATTTTAATTTCAGTATTATCTATTTTGCTGTTTCCGTTTAATATTGTTAAACATTCCAATGTTTCTGAGTTGTTTTTATATCTGTCTGTATTTTCAAATAATGCTGTTGTATATAGTCTTTCTCGTATTTCACGGTTGTTGTATCTGCGGGTTTTAGATTTTAACTCTGTGTTAATTGCCTTTAATGCTTTTTCTATATGAAGTTCTCTTTTGTTACCATTAACATCTGTTCTGTTGAAGTCATAGAATCTATATGTAAGATTGCAATTTTCTTCAATTTCATAAAACAGAGCACCATGAGTTGCTGCGTGTATAGTTCCTTGTTCTACAAATACGTAATCACCTTTTTCGACTTGAAGATAATCTATGACATCTTCTTCAATCCTATTTTGTTCTATTTTTTCTTTTATTTCTTCTGTTGTTGCAACCTTGCAGCCATTGTAGAGCCATTTATTGGTCGGAGCTTCTATAAAATACCATGATTCGTTTTTTCCATATTCTCTGTTTTCAAGTTCATTTGCACATTTATCATTTGGATGAACCTGTATGCTTAAATCTTCCTTAGGATCTACCAGCGCTATTACAAACGGAAACCGGTCGTATCCTTCCAGATGAAATTTTGCTTTATTTTCATCAAAGTAGTTTTTAAATAGTTTGTCTTTATACTTTCCGTTTATAATTTTACTTTCAAATTCACTGTTTGAGACAAGTGAATACAGATGTCCGAGTTTATTGTGTTTTCCCTGGACAAACGAAAGCAGTCTTTTCCCGCCCCAAATAGTTTCATGTGCGATAGGTTTTAATATTTGCATACTCTCTCCTACAAACTTTCATCTATAATTACTTTAAATCCCTGAAGTCCTTGGTTCCTGTCTGGGGTTAATGCGTAGGCGCATTTTAATCCGGAAGGTTTATTGTCATTGAACAGGATTCTTTCTCCCATTGGCATTTCAAATAGTATTTCGTTGTACCTAATGTTATTTGCCTTAAGAAAATCTTCCGTTTTAGATTTTGCAGCTTTTTCACGTGCAGTCATGATTATTACAAAATCTTCTTTCGGAATGGTTTGAAGAAATTCTTTAGCTCCCGGTAGAAATCTGTCTTCACCTGTTTTATACCCGTTATGTTCAACCAGAGTACCGTCAAAATCAAAAATCCAGGTCTTGTTAAGCGGTGATAGTCTCAAAATATTCTCTTTTAAAAGCATGTTTTTCTCCTTCTATCCATTCATTCAACAGGTACAGACCGTTATAGTAAGCCACACACATTGAATCAAAATCTTCCCAGGCGTGACTGGCTAATGAAAGCCATATTACAGCATGAATTAATTGAATTTCTTTTAATTTGACATTTTTTAATTTTGATATGAAGTATTCCGTAACTTCGTCCCATCCGTCTGTGTGAATTTTGTAATTAACTTCAAGGTCTGTTATTATCAAATCGAAATTCTTAATATTAAACTGATCAAAGTTTCCTGCTATAGAGTAATAAAGCTTTGCCCAATCGTATCGGATATCACCAAGTACTTTTTCCTGTCCAAAATAACCTCTTGCATCTATAAAATAAATATTACCTTCATTATTTATTAATGTATTTGTTAAAGTACAATCTCCGTGTATCGGGCAGTATGTTGTTGATAATAAATTAGATTTAACTAAATTTTTTAAAATCTCAGGGTCTGTTAGGATGTTTTTACACTTTTTCCCGTTGATATAAATTTGTTTATTACCGGCAAAGGGGATTGCTCCTTTTATGCTTTCAAGACGATGGATTGTTTTGGTATAATATTCCTGAATGATATCTTCGGTGCTTGCAGGTTTATTTTCAAAACTGTGCATTTTATCTACAGATTGGATTAATTTGTCTATAACCTTTTTCTTTTCATTTTGTAAAAGTTTTGTGTTAAAAATGTTATTGCCGTTAATTTTTTCCATTGTAAGCGGGTTAAGTGAGTAAATTCTCGGGATGGCACCGAATCCGTATTTGTTCATTTGTTCATACCACACTACTTCACGCTCAATTAACTTTCTGCCTTCTTCAGTTAATCCTGTTTTTATTACTTTATCTTTTGTGAATTCCATTTTATTGTAAGGTCTGCATCTGTTCTCTACAGGTGAAATCTTGTGTATTGCATCTATAGTGCCTGTTTCAACTGAACCAGCCATAGAAAGAGGTGTTAGTTCTATTCCTGAGTTTTTTAACCATACTGTAAATGAACCGGTTTGAGGTATCCCTGTAAATTTGTCTTTATTGTTGAATATGTAACACCCCGCAACACCATATTCTTTAGACGCTGCTTTATCGAGTTTTCCGTTTTGAAAACTCCAACTGCATTTAAATGTTTCTGATAAACCAATGTAGGATTTATTTTTATCAATAGGATTTGATAAAAATTCATTACTTAGTATTAAATCAGACCAGATCAGCATAAATTGTTCGTTATCCGAAATGTAGTCCAGAGCTTTTTTTATCCCGCATATGTTACCTTCCCCGCTTGCTTTAATTAATGTATATTTTACTTTAGCAAATGTTTTTAAGTAATTTTCCAGCACCTCATATTTGTAGTCGCCTATTATAATAAATTCTGAATTTGGAAATTTATTAAATATATGAAAAATAATTGGTAAATTGTTTACAGGAGCAAGACATTTTGGTTTATTTAAGGTTAGTTTGCCTAATCTTGTTCCTTTTCCTCCTGCTTGAATTATGATTTTCATTTTACAGTTTCCTTTTTCCTTATTGTGTTAACTATCTCTTCTATAATTGCATCTTCATTTTCCGGATTGTATGCTAATTCGTATATATTGCTTTTATCAGGCTCCATTGTTTTTATTGAGTATCCTTTTATTATTTTTTGTGCACAAATATCTTTGAATTTATATCGATTTTTAAAATCTGTGTACAAAATAATGTGCGGATTATTGGATTCTGCAAGAATTTCGGATAATCCGCTCCTTAAACTTATTTCGGTTGCAGCCCTTTTTGAAAGGTAGTATGCCTCGTCTATTGTGAAATTTTTACTGTTACGAATAATTTTCAGATTTATTTTGTCTTTTAATTTTTGCCAAAAATCTTCAGGAATATTTTTGCATGTTGTCGCGCTTTGGGATAGAAAAATAAACTTGTCAAGATTGTTATTTCGCAGATATTTCTTAATTTTTTGTTTAACGCAATCCTTTATTTTTATTTTATTAATGTTATGTTTATTGCCGTTTGAAATGTTAAAATAGTTATACATTTCTTTCAGATAATATGTTTCTTCTTCTTCTATTATTTTTGATTCTGCATCAAGGTAAAATTTTAGAGGAAATGCAATATAGCAGGTCTGATCATTTATTTTAAATATTTTATCGTTGACTTCGTATTTCAACTTATCGGTGTATATACAGGGTATATTAGGAGTTAACATACTTATAATGTCCAGGTGATATTTTTTTGTAGCTATAATTAACGGGCTGTCCAAGTTTGTAATGAGCTCGTTTATTATAAATTTTAAAAATAAATATGCCTCTCCGAGATTTGATTTTAGTATAAATACTTTATTATATTGGGGTTTAACAAGTTTACAAAGAAATTGTTTTGTTTCTTTTAGCTTGTTTATTTTTTTGCGTATAAATCCAAAATATGTGCTTTCAATTGAAT